>PGXI01000038.1 GCA_002839125.1 Tenericutes bacterium HGW-Tenericutes-5 | reverse complement strand
GAAACCTTATTAATGTTGGTTTAGTTGTAATTTTCTCACTTCTTCTTTTTAGCTGTGATAAAAAAACAACTGAAATCCCAACCACTGTGGCTCAAACAACACTAGTTACAACAACACAGTCGACCACAACCCAAAATTCAACAAATCCTCCATCAACTATTACCCAAACTACAACTCAAGTCACAACCGTAACCACGTCTGACGAACTCCCTACTACCTTACCTTGCTTTAACGTGACATTTATGGTTGATGATGAAGTTATAAAACAAGAATCAGTTATCCAAGGCTCATCCGCAACCCCACCAGCTGATCCCGAAAAAGCTAGCACCCTTGAATACATATACAGTTTTAATGGCTGGGACACTGATTTTACCGATGTTCAAACTGATTTAGTTATTCACGCTATCTTTATTGAAACTGAAATTCTTTATGAAGTAACTTTTTATGATTATGATGGAGAAACCATATACGATCAAATCTATGTAGGATATAATGATCCAGTAACACCACCAGAAGATATCGAAGTAAGAACTGATGAAATCTATACTTATACTTTCAACGGTTGGATTGGTGATTTAACAAACATAACTGAAAACACTTCAATCTATTCAACCTACATCAGAACCTACACCACAACCGGTGATTATTCTCACCAAGACTTCTATGATTTAGTATCCTCTACCTTTGATATAGAAGATTCAACAAACATCGAAAACAACTTAATTTATTTAACTGATATCTTTGAAGCTGAGTCGGAAGAGGAAGCTTATCAAATCTTTAACATCATTGTATTTAATTACGATCAATTGACTGAATTCAGCGATTTCCAAGAATTTAAGGATATTTTCGCTAACCTAGAATCAGGTTTTCTAACTGATGAAAGACTTGTTGATATTGTCTTTAATTACTTTGAATACTCAAATAGCTATTTTGTCGGTTTAAGTGATTTGGAATTCAATTGGTATAATGAAGTTATTTTGAATTACACAAACTATTTTGATCAATACAACTTAATCCTCGACGATCAAAATCAAATCGATTATGACCTTAACCAAGCAATTCTGCTTCTCGATGAAACTTTAAGAACAGACGCATATGATTACTTCTATGCTAAAACAACACTTTATTCAACAGAAAAATCAAAGTTCAATTACTTCAATTATCTTAAAGGTTATATCGGTAACAGTGTTTATGATTTAAACACAGCTATTTGGAATATCTTAGATGAAGCAAATATCGATCCTCTACTATACAACTTCTACGTAAATCAATATAATTCGATTTGTAATACTTATCCACTTTACCTTGACAAAATCGAGACCTATAGAGACATAATGACTGCTTATTATGACGCTAACCAAGCTTATCTTCCTTTAATTGACATAATTTCTACAAACTCAGCTTATGAAGCTTTTATTACAACATCTGATTCTTTATATAGTTCTTTCACCCAATCATTAAACGACTATTTCTTAATTAAAGATGATCTTGATTACTGGACATTACAAATGAACGGTATAAATGCACAAATGGAGTATTTAGATACAATTAGAGAAATCTTTGCCAACACTACTCATCAAGAACTTTATAAAGAAGCCTTATTAATTCTTATAGATGATATTCAAAACATAATTCTTACAGATAATGAATTCGATTTCACTGAACTATCAACGCTTGTAACTTATATTGATACTCATAAAGACATGTATGGGTATTTAGATACCACAACACTTTTTGAGTTAATTACTAAAGAAGGTTTAGCAAATATCTTACAAGGTATATCTGGATTAATGGATTTAAGATATTCAACCATTACAACTGAAGAGTGGGATTTACTAGATTCTGCTTTATATTATTTAGTTGAAGATTATACAGATACTTTAGATGTTTCGGGAATTGTTAAAGAACAAGCTATCCTTGATAACTACACAAAAGCATCTCTTTATGTTATGCATATAGATTCATTAATTATCGAATTACATAACTTTATTGATTCAATCACAATCGATGAAATCGAAAGTTTTGAAACACTTGTGATTAATCAAAATATCTATACTCAGAATGAATACACTATTGAACTCGCCAAGTTAATCTATGATATTTATATTGATACGACATTTGATTATACTAACTTCTTAACTAGTTATATGTACATCAACTTCTTCCAAGTTGATGTCAATATTGACTACGATCTACTTGAACAAGTAACTAATGACGTGATAAATCAAATGGGCTCATTTATTGCTGAAGCCCAGTGGATAAGCATTACTGATCCTTCAGAAATAAGTCAAATCACACTGGATGAATTCTATGATGATTTTAATACTTGGTATCATAACTTCTTGTTTTCATATAGTTTTTATCTAAATCAAGATTAATTAATTCATTCCAAATAAAAAAGATAACAATTTTAAGTTGTTATCTTTTTTTCTTTGTTTATTCTACTACATTAACATATCTTATAATTGTGGAAGTATTATCTGAAGAATCAGTTACTTGATAAGTAATTTCATAGGTTCCAACAGTATTAGTGTCTACTCTACCTATAACAACTATTGTTACATCTTCTCCTGAGTTTTCAACAACGCCTATCCCTGCATTTAGCCAAGTTCCACCAACAGTTACCGTGTCAATTCCTGGATTTAAACTTAGAACTGGAGGGGTTTGATCAACTACCGCTACTAATCTTTTAATTGTATAAGTTTTCTCTTCAAATTCATAAGAATAGACTACTGAATAAACATCAACTTCGCTACTATTTACAACAGAACTAGTAATCATCTGAAATTCATCATCATTAACAACAAAGTAAGCTCCAGCATCAATCCAAGTTTGATTGATATCTATAGTATCAATACCTGGAACTAAATAAAGATAGATTTCATCAGAGATACTAGATGTTATTAAATTTGTTGTTATTTCAGTTGTCGGTGGAATTGTTGTTGGAGCTAAAGTCGTTGGAGTTTCTGTAGTCTTATTACACCCAACTAAGAAAACTAAGAAGACTAATAATATTATCTTTTTCATTATTCTTCATCCTCCTTCCACATAACTAAAACCAGTGGTTCATTAATAAGTTCATCAACTACAAATACAATCCGTTTAAATGTATATTCTTTATCTTGATAAGTAAAGCCATACAATATGTAATAAATACCTGCTTGATTTCTATCTAAATCTGTTTCTATAATCGTAGCTTCATTGTACAAATTGCCATTTAAATAAACCATACAACCACTATCTATATATTCGTCACCTTCTTTAATTGTCGTTAATCCTGCATTTAGAACTAGTTCTATTTCAGCTTCTTTAGCTAAAACCGTAACAATTCTTTTGATAGAAGTTGTGTTACCACCAGAATCAGTGACTGTATAGGTTAATGTATAAGTGCCAACAGTATTGGTATCGACAGTTCCTTCAATCAGAATATCAACTGCTGTAACATCAACTGTTAATACTCCTTTATCATTATAATTATCTCCGACAAAGATTGTGTCAACGGCATGCATCAAATAAACCTCTGGAGCTACAGTATCAATGATTCGAACTGTTACTGTGATAGTAGACTCATTCATTGATGCATCTCTCGCTCCTAAAACTACCTGATAAGTTCCGACTTCGTTAAAACTAACATTGCTGCTGATTACGTATTTATCAACTTCTTTTAACGTATTATCATAAACATTAGTCATTAATGTAATCCAGTTAATACCAGTGTAAGTACCTGCTTCAAAAACTAAATCCTCGATATAACCAATATATGGTGCTAATGTGTCAATTACAGTAACATCAATATAAAGAAGCGAGAAGTTTCCATAAAGGTCCATTAGTCGAAGTGTTACTTGATAAGTTCCTGGAGTATAGTAATCTACTAAATCACTGATAATGTAAATATCTACATATTCATTGCTATTATCATAGAGATTAACAACTAAACTTGGATATTCTAGAAAATCGCCAGCTTCAAGCACTTGCGGTTCAACTTCATCGGCCGTAGGTGCGGTTGTGTCTACTACATCAACGGTAAAATCTTTGCTTGTCATATTGCTTCTATTATCCATCACAATGATTGTTACAGTATAAGAACCAACCTTAGTATAATTAACTCGATCAGCTTCAGATACGATTAATTCATCGATGCCATTATCAGATAAATTTTGCGCTAAATAAGTCCAATCTATATCACTAAATTCACCAACTTCAATAACTTGATTACCGATGTCATCAAATGTTGGATTTGTTGTATCAACAACTGACACCGTAAAGGTTTGAGAGGTTTCATTTAAAGATTCATCGATTAACCTAACTGTTACTTGATAATCTCCTACCTGATTATAAATAACATTATCTTCTACTTCAATTTTAGTTAAAGTGGTAAGGCTATTATCGGTAAGATTAATCATGTAAGTCGTCCAATCAATATCGATGAACTCACCTGCTTCGATGGTTTGAGTAAGGATATAATCAAATCCAGGTGGAGTAGTATCAACAATTGTAACTAAAATTACTTGAGAGGTTTGATTATTATAATTATCAGTAGCTATTATTGTTAATTCATATTCACCGATAAAGTTATAATCAACAAATGAATCATCAATGCTAATCGTTACTTCTTCAAGGCTATTGTCAAATAGACTTGGAACTTGGTTTCGCCAATATTCTGGATCATAAATTTGACCTAACTCTAAAACTTGGTCATCTACTAATCCCATAACTGGAGGGGTTGTGTCAACTACATGAACCGTAAAGGTTTGAAGCGTTTCATTACCGCTTTGATCCATGACCTTAACGGTAACGGTGTAAGAACCTACCATAAAAGGAATCACATTATCTTCAACTACACTTCTCGGTAATGGATCAAAACTATTATCAGTTGCATTTTGGATTAAAGCCGTCCAGTTAGCAACGAAATTGTAATCAGCTTCTATGGTTTGATCGGCAATAAAGTCAAAAGTTGGTGCTGTAGTATCAACAAAGGTTATAAGTGTATCTTGGGTTGATACATTTCCATAACTATCAGTCGCAATTATTGTTAGTGGGTATGCTCCTAATTGATTATAGTTAACTAAGGAATCATCAACAGTAATTGCTACTTCTTCAAAACTGTTATCAAATATACTTGGAATTATCGATTCCCAAAACAATCCGTCATAAATTCCGCCTAATTCTAAAACTTGATCTTCAACAAATCCCATTACTGGGGCTGTAGTATCCACCACATTAACTGTAAAGGTTTGATAAGCGACATTATTGCTTTGATCGATAAGTTCAACTGTTACAGTATATGAACCTACTAAGTAAGGAATTACATTATCTTCAAAAACACCCTTTTGTAATATATCACTACTATTATCACTTTCATTTTGGATTAAACTCGTCCATAATGGAATAAAATCAATGTCAGCTTCAATCGTTTGATCTTCAATAAAGTCAAAAGTTGGAGCTGTTGTATCAACTACATTGACATTAAAGGTTTGTGAAGTTTCATTTAAGGCTTCATCTACCAACTTTACAGTTACAGAATAAATTCCGACTGAACTATAATTGACTTCATCAAGCACTTCTTGTTTTGTTAAAACACCTTCAATATTATCACTTTCATTAACAATATAAGCAGACCAATCAATATCGCTAAATTCGCCTAACTCAATCGTTTGGTCTTCAATATAATCAAAGGTTGGTGGAACATCATCTAACATAAATAATGTTGAGGCGAGATTATTTCCAGCAACACTGACTGAAGCATTTAAAAAGTTAAAACTTTCAATTGTTATATTTAAAGTATCACCATAAGCAGTCTCATGATTTACATCAACTAAAATCCTTCCGTCTAGTACATCAAAATCCGAATAAACTACACCGTTAATTGTTAGAGAAACTAATGATGGACCCACATTAAACTCTGGATAAATTACTATCGGAACTGGTAAAAGGTAATTGTACATAATTTCTGGACTCTCAATCAATAATACATTTCCCTTATCTATAACATCCGGACTTATTTGAACAGGCGTCGCATATGTTTGCGGTGTGTTAAGTCCGTTTCCAATCATATAATAATCATTTAAACCAGAAGCTAATAAACGGTTTTCGCTAGTCACCATAAAAGCATTCAGCGTTGATAAAGCATAAATAGATATTTCTTCTAAAGGATTCAAACTATAATTGCTGGTGATATCGGTTGGTATAGGTGTTGTAGGTATTGTTAAGTTAAAATTTGAATTACCAAAAGCAATTATACGGTTGTTATCAGTAATTATTACAGTCGAACCTGTACCGGCGTTAAGTGAAACTACATTATCCCCGTAAAGGTTTAAATTCGTAGTCATATTATATGGTAAGGAACTGGATGCAGTTTCTAGATTACCGATTTGTCCATAATTATTACTACCAAAACCTATTACGTTATTAATTGAAGTTAAAACTAAAGTATGTGTGTAACCTGAGTCAAAATCAACTACAGTTTCGCCAACACTTAATCCTAAAAGGGAAGTTCTGTCAGAAGGTGATATCACTTTAGTAGTTCCAGGCGCATCAGCTAACTGACCAACTTCTCTACTACCCCACATGAATAATCTACCTTGATTGGTTAATGCAGCACTAAACTTTAAACCTGCACTAACTTTAACTACTTCTTCACCAGCTCCAAGGGAAAACCTTGAAGTGATGTTTTGTGGGTAATAATAATTTGTCAAAGAAGCATTTCCTAATTGTCCCATATCATTTGTTCCCCAAGTAAAAACATAACCATTATTTGATAGAGCAATCGTGTGGGTTGGACCAAATACTATATCAGTAATATAATCGCCTACAGAAATACTAAAATTGCTTGTAATATCTTTAGGTAATGTCAAATCAGTCGTTGTGAAATCACCTAGGTTTCCATATGCATTATATCCCCAAACAAAGACTTTTCCTAACTCAGAAATTGCCGCATAAGAACTGCCGTTTTCCGAAGCGAATACTTTTATGATCTTATCATTTGCTGCAAGTGAAAAATTCCCGGTAATCTCAGTTGGATTCATGTGAGCAGATACTAAATTATTATTTCCTAAAGAACCAAAGTCATTGGTGCCCCAAGTGAATACCTTACCGGTTTCAGTTACTAAAACACTACTTAAATATCCAGATGCAACGTCTATAATATTTTCAGCAATTGGCAAGTAATTGTCAATGATCTCCACAACATCAGCTTCAGAAATAATAAAGTTTGGCCAAGCGTTATAAGCTGTGATACTTCCTATTCCTAACTGTCCCTGTTGGTTGCGACCAAAGCTTATAACCCTACCATTAGATGTTAAAACTAAGGTATGATGATATCCCATTTTTCCTAAAACTACGATTTCATCTTCATCAAGGTTTAAGTTTATTGTTATATTCGATTTAGCAATTGCTGTGGTATTGGTCCCATTACCTCTTTGACCATAATCACCATAGCCATAGGTTAAAACATCACCTTCAGAAGTGATAACCATTGTATCCTTATAGCCAGCTGCTACACTTATATATTGCTTATTTAAAGATGCACTAAATAAATTGTTATTGATATATACAGGTAATAACCTATCAACACTAGTTCCGTCGCCAACTTGATAGTACATGTTTTCACCGAAAGCAAATACTCGGTTTTGATTAGTTATTACCAAAGTATGATCATAACCTAATTCAACGTCTACTATCATTTCATCAACGTTTAAATTAAAGAAATTAGTCGCATTTGTTGGAGCGTTTTGATATACTTTTGACCCGATACCTAATTGGCCATCAGAATTTCTTCCCCATAAGAAAATTTTCCCTAAGTTAGTAATCGCCGCTGCATACTCATAATCAAATTCAACTTTGACTACTTGTTCATCAACTTCTAAAGTAAAATTAGCAGTTATATCAACCGGATAATTCTTATCGGTGGTTGACATGTCTCCTAACTGATAATTATAGTTTCTACCGATTGTAAAAACTCTACCTAAATTAGTAAGAACAATTGTGTTATTATCTCCTAATGCAAAGGAAGTAATAAATTCATCAACACCTAAAGAAAAGAATGAAGTTACATTTAATGGTAATGGTTTATTAACATTAGTTGAATCGCCTAATTGTCCATACAAGTTATAACCCCATAAATATAATTGATGATTACTGGTTAATACACCGGTGTGATTACCCCCAGCTTCTACTTCAACAACTACTTCATCTTCTGCTAAACTAAGATTACCTGTAATCTCTATTAGTGAAGATGCGCTTGTAGTAGAGTTATTGCCAAGTTGACCATAACCATTATAACCAAATGTAAAAACTCTTCCATCCTCAGCTAAAACAATGTTGTGATAAGTTCCCGCATCAATATCTACGAAAAACAATTCGTCATAATACCTGAGCGGATTAGTTGGGTCTTGTATCTTCTCTGCTCCTACAATAAAGGGATTGATTAAAAACAAAGAAACAAGGAAAACTAGCAAAAATACTTTCTTTTTCATAAGTTCTACCTTTCTAAAAACAAAAACCTAGATTAAAGGTTTTCCTAAGTCTAAAAATTAAGGCTTATCTTTTTTTTAATCAAATTATATCACATGAATAAATCATGAAAAACACGAGTGAGAAAAATAATTATTTTTTTATAAAAAAAGCAATTAAATCTATCTAGACTTAATTGCTTTAAATTGAGTTGTTTTCTTTTGATAAAAGCTTTTTTGAATAAATCTAATTATTGCTTCAGGATTATCTGTATCTAGTACCAAATCAGCACTTTGTTTAACAATATCGTCTGCATTTGCTAAACAAACTGAAAAATCACTTCTTGCCATAATTTCTAAATCATACTCTTTTGATCCGAAACTTACAACTTGTGTATACTGATGTTTGTTTAAAAACTCTTCTAAGGCAACTAATTTAGAGGCTTTAGAAGTATATATTTTCATAAAGTAATAACCTTTAAAGAATGAATACTCATAGATTTGAATATGAATTGAGTCACTATATAACTTAAGCAGATCTTCTTTATACTTATTAACCACTTCTATTTTGTCAATCAGGATATAAAAAAGTGCATTATCAGTTTCATTCAGTTTTCCCTTAACATGATTTTTAAAATAGTTATTCTTTCTATCAGCGTAAAATTTCTCTTCTGCTTCATTTTCAAAAATCATATGATAAATTGACAAGGCATCATCAATAATGGTGTAGGTGAAAGTATTTCTATCCTTAGAAGCAAAGTATTCATCAATTCCTCTTTGAACACCTTTATCAATATACTTGATGTCTAAGTAAAGTTCATTTTGCATATCATATACCACTGCACCATTCATTATCATTAAATTATTCATTAATGGAACACCATTAAATATTTTACTTAATGATGCTGGGGTTCTTGTGGTTGAAACAGTAAAATTCAAGCCATCATTAAGCATTTTGGTTAGATTGTATTTCGTAAAGGTACTCATTTCCTTATTATCATTTAGTAAACATCCATCTAAACCACTAACAAACAAAATATCTTTATTCTTATATCTTGGAAGTTTAAAGTGTTCCACAAGAAGCGTAACTGTAACACCTATTATCGTCGATAAAATTCTATTAAACGCAAAAGGTACAACCGGTAGATTATTTCTGGTTGAAATAGTCACACTTAGGTAAGTTAGTGCCGCTACCCATACTAAATCAAAAACATTAAATCTAACCAATAGATAGATTAATACGATTATAAATAACGCCGTTAGAATAAATAAAACTAACATGTTTATTACATTACCATAATTACTGATTATAAAATCCATAATAAACGATTCATATAAAACGATTAAAACCATTCCAAATAATCCACCTACTAAAGAACCTAAAGCTCTTACTCTAGCCAAAGCAAAAGATTTAGATCTATTGCTTTGCATTGAATAGACTGCGGCTATTGAAGCAAAGAAGGGTGAATACCAAGTATAGGCAAAGTTACTATCAATTAAAGATAAAAGAAAGTAAATCATTAAAGTAATAAATACTGCTATAGCTGTTTTAACGTTTCTAAAACCAATTTTTCTCATAATGTTTTCCAAAGTAAAAGACAGAATTTAATCTGTCTAAATTTTTCTATATTGTTCTCTAAGCACAATTATACTCTTAATGTTAATATTTGCAAGAAAAAAAACTTTACAAAAAAAAGTAAGTTAAATTTAATTATATTTTATTTAGAAGCATTGAATAATCTTCAATTACTATGTATAATTTGCTTAGTGAAAATCAAATAGAACGGAGGAAAATTAAATAAAAACCAAGCTACAAGTTATTTTTCTATCGGATGTAGCTCTATTCACAAAAAACGTCTAAAGTAAAACCTAGACTTTTTTCTAAGTTATTTTCTTTTGATAATTTAATAATTTACTCTAGAGTTTTGCTTAGACATCTATGACTTACTCTAGGAGGAAAGAAAAATGTTGTTAGACTTGATACTAAAAAAGTATCCTGCTCAAGAAGATTCCTTGATAGAAATTCTTCTTGAATTTCAAAATGCGAAAAGTAGCCATTATATATCGGAGGCTGAAATCAATCAAATCGCATTGTATTTAAACATTTCTGAAGCAAAAGTATGTAGCGTAATTTCGTTCTATACTTTTTTTCGCACGGAACAAAAAGGACAACACATCATTCAAGTATGTCGTGGTGTGCCTTGTCATGTTGTAGCGGGAATCAACGTCTTAAAGGTTATTGAAAAGGAACTTGGAATCAAAATTGATGAAACCACAGCTGATAAAAAGTTTTCATTGGAATACACTAGTTGCCTAGGTCTATGTGATAAAGGGCCTGTAATGAGGGTCAATGATAAAGTGTATACCAATTTAACAGAAAACAAAATCAGAGCAATTTTGACTGAGTACATGGTGCATAACTGATGAACGAGATGAAAGTTATAACAAAACACTTTGATTTAATCAATCCGTTATCAATTGAAGATTATATTAAATATGAAGGTTATAAGAATCTTAAAAAAGCTCTCAAAATGTCACGAATCAAAATTATTGAGGAAGTTGAAGCTTCTTATCTAAGAGGACGTGGTGGAGCCGGTTTTCCAACTCACATCAAAATGATGGGACTAGCTAAAGAAAAGAAGCTTCCAAAATATATTATTTGTAACGCCGATGAAGGTGAACCAGGTAACTTTAAAGATCGAGCGATTCTTGAAAAGGATCCATTTTCAGTTATTGAAGGAATGACCATTGTCGCATATGCAACAGGGGCTACAAAAGGTATTATCTATATACGCGGAGAATATATAGAAGCAATTAAAATTATGAAAAACTGTATTAAAGAAGCAACCAAAACGAACCTTTTAGGTGACAAGATCCTTGGTGAAGAATTTAATTTTTCAGTAGAAGTTCGTAGTGGAGCTGGTTCTTATGTTTGTGGTGAAGAGTTCGCT
>PGXI01000037.1 GCA_002839125.1 Tenericutes bacterium HGW-Tenericutes-5 | reverse complement strand
CTTCTTTGTTAGCGTAAGCTGATGCATCCATACCTTCAGTTCCAAATAAGTCGATAAGTTCAGCGTAATTAGTAGCTGCATCGCTATTATTTTCATCGAATAAAACTATTTTTTCAAAATTTTGATAAGTTATTCCTCGGCTATCTCCACCGCAAGAAGCAACTCCAAAAACCAATAAAACCGCAAAAATTGCTAGTAATATTTTATTTTTTGTTTTCATTTGACCCTCTCTTCTAATAAGTTTGCTTTTTTTAATAAATCTTCAACACTGTTTTTAATCTCGGAAAAAACTAAATCTTTTGATTTTAGCTTAGCAATTATGAAAAAATCAGCCTCGTTTTTAATCGAGTTAGTTTTTATTACTTCTCTGATTCTTCGCTTCATCAAATTTCTTTCATGAGCTTTCCCTAATTTTTTAGAAACACTAAGCGCAAACCGAAAATTTACATTATCATGGTTTTTTTGATAGTACAAAACAAAATAACTATTTCCAACAGTATTTCTCTTACTCATCAACTGTTGAATTTCATCACTTTTTTTAATACGAAATTTCTTTTTCAAGTTTTCCTCCTAAAAAATCAAAAAATCACCATATATTATATATTGTTCAGGTGATTTCAGGTATAAATATATATTTATTGGTGTTGTTTTTATTAATTTTTTATCGGTCTGATACAGATAAAGATTTTCTTCCTTTAACTCTTCTTCTTGATAATACTTTACGACCATTAGCTGATTCCATTCTCGCTCTGAAGCCATGAGTTCTAGCTCTTTTAGTCTTACTTGGTTGGTATGTTTTACTCATAGTCAACACCTCCTCATTAATTTTTGAAAACCATGCTATCTAATTATACTTAATTTTATATTTGATGTCAACACATTTTATTTCCTGTTTTTATAATAATCTTTTTCCACGTTGAAAACTTCTTTTTCCACAGTTAAAATGTTTAAAAGCCAATTTTTTGGCTAAAATAGGTGGTAAGTTTTCCACAATTGGTTTGTTGATAAGTACTATTTAAAAAAGTTTTCCACATTTTTTGTTGAAAAATAGTTTATCAACTTCTGTTTTTTTATGTTATATTTATATGTATGAAACGGGGTGAGTTATGTGTATAATTTTGAAGACATCTGGAAAAAAATAAAATCGACATTACAAACTGAATTCGATAATGATATATATAACGAGCATTTCGCAGAAATTAACAATGTTTTTAGAGTAAATAACAACCTTGTTTATCTTATCGCCCCAAACTCATTTATTAAGAATAAGATTGAAAATTTTTACATAAATCGTCTTAATTATTATCTTAATAACTTCGTAGAAGAAAAATATTTGTTTAAAATTATAACCAAAGAACAAGCCGCAATTGAAATAAGTAAGGAACAACCTTATGAAATAAATAAACCAGAAGAAAATTTGGAAAATAAATACAAAACTGGTTTAAATAATACCTATACTTTTGATAATTTTGTTGTTGGTTCTAGTAATCGATTAGCTTATACATCAGCAATGAAAGTTGCCGATCAACCAGGAATTTTTGCCAACCCATTATACATATTTGGTGACGTTGGTTTAGGTAAAACTCACTTAATGGAGTGTATTGGTAATTATGCTTTAGAAAATAACATTAATTTAAAAGTCCTTTACGTTAAAACCGATCAATTCATTGAAGATTATGCATCAGCTGCTCAAAACAAAACTTTTGATAATTTTTCAAAAAAATATGAAGATATTGATATTTTATTAGTAGATGATATTCAATTTTTATCCGGCAAAAATAAAACTCAACTAGAATTCTTTAAAATTTTTGAAAAATTAAAAGATAACAACAAACAAATCGTAATAACATCTGACCGCCCTGCATCAGATTTATATGACATAATGTCTCGTTTGACGTCAAGATTTGAATGGGGATTATCTGTTGATATATCTAAACCTAATCTAGATCATCGAATTTCAATTTTAAAGAAAAAACTTAGTATAGAAACCTCTGATCCTGAGCTTATCTCTGAAGATATTTTAGAATACATCGCTAGTGTTTTTGACAACAACATAAGAGAATTAGAAGGGGCATTAAAAAGAGTTTTATTTTATTGTACAGCCTTTAATTACAAATTTACGATTGAAAATACAAAAGATGCCTTAAAAAATTTGATTAACTCAAAGAATATTGGAAGTAAAGATATCGATAGAAATAATTATAACAATATTTTGGATATTGTAAGTAATTATTATAACATCAATACTTCTGATTTATTATCTAAAAAAAGACAAAAAAAATATGTTTTTGCTAGACAAATATCAATGTATATAATTAAAGATCTTTATGACTTAACTTTTAAAAGAATTGGACAAATATTTAACGGTAGAGATCACTCAACTGTTATCTATGGAATAGAACAAATATCTAACTATATTCAAACTGATGAATCAGTAAAAAAAGACGTAGATAAATTGTTAATAAAATGTGGAAAAAAATAGGTTTTTAACAGTATATCTTATATACTTAATTCGCTAAATATGGTATAATATTTATGTTGAAGTGTTAATTTTTTCCCCGTATCAACAAAACTAATAACAATAAGTTTAAAAGAAAAAAGATTATTTATATATAGGAGGTTCTCATGAATTTTTCAATTCAGACCGAAATTTTATTAAACAACTTATTAATTTCTCAAAAAGCTTTATCAACTAAAACACCTGCTCCTTATCTACAAGGAATCAAAATGGAAGTTTATGAAAATGAACTGGTTCTTTTGACAAGTAATTCCGATATTTCCATTAAACTTTCGATTAAAGATGAAAGTTTGAATGTAGAAAACACTGGAGAAATATTAATTCCAGGAAGAGTTTTTGTCGACTTTATTAGAAAATTAGATAAAGGAATAGTAGAATTTTCGGTGATAGATAATAACGTTTTAAAAATTCATTCTCATAATACAGATCTTTCCTTAAACCTATTAACAATTGATGATTATCCGGAAATATCTTTCCATTTGAATGATTTACCGATTAAATTAGATTCAAAAATTATGAGAGCCGTTATAAGACAAACGACTTTTGCTGCATCTTCAGTTGAAAACAGACCTATATTAACTGGTGTTAACATTCGAGTTGAAGATGATAAATTAATCGCGATAGCTACTGACTCATTCAGATTAAGTCAAAAGAAAATTGATATTCAAAAAAATTATGAGAATATGAATGTAGTTATTCCTAGTAAGAGTTTAGATGAATTATCAAAAGTACTTGAATTAGATTTAGATGAAATTTTAATTCACTTAAATTCAAAATCAATCGTATTTGAGTATGGAAATATCTTATTTCAATCAAGATTGTTAGAAGGTAATTTTCCAGAAACATCAAGATTAATTCCAATTGATTTTCCAATAATTTTAAAATTTAAATTGAACGATTTAGCAATAGCTGTTGAAAGAGCTTCACTTTTATCAATTAAAGATAGCTACAACAGTATCGTAAAATTAACTTTAAAACCAAACAACGAAGTAGAAATAACATCAAACTCTCCTGAAATAGGAAAAGTAGTGGAAGAAATAAATCCTCTAGAAAAAATTTCTACTACTCCAATTAAAATTGCGTTTAGTTCAAAATATTTCTTAGACGCATTAAAAACATTTAATTCATCAGAAGTTTATGTTAAATTTACTGGAGAAATTAGGCCTTTTATAATTGAAGGAAATGACGATCCAGGATTAATTCAATTGATTTTACCAGTAAGAACTGAATAAATAATTTATACTCGATAAAGTGATATTTTGAAATAAAAATATCACTTTTTTTTGTGTTTGAATATAAATTACTTATTTATTTATTGTATTGATTTATAAGGGTATAAATGTTAAAATTTTATTGTGCCTGAAAAGGAGTTTTTTATGAAGAAAAATTATGATGTTGTAATAGTAGGCGCTGGTCCTGCAGGAATAATGTGTGCCTATGAATTAGCTGAAAAAAATAAAGATTTAAAAGTATTATTGCTAGATAAAGGGCATGATATTTACACTAGAAAGTGCCCTATTATGGATAAAAAAATAGATAAATGTCCCGTTCAAAAAAACGGTTTTGTTGCTTGTAACCCCTATTGTTCAATCACTAATGGGTTCGGAGGAGCAGGGGCATATTCTGATGGAAAATTTAATATAACAAGTGAATTTGGTGGTTGGATGGATGAATATTTAGATCCTAATACCATTTTAGAATTGATTCGTTATGCTGATAGTATTAATTTAAAGTTTGGAGCTCCTAAACATTTAACTAATCCAAATACTGATAAAGTAAAAGAAATAGAAAAAAGAGGATTAGCTGTAGGACTAAAATTATTAAGATCAGAATTAAGACATTTAGGAACTGAAATTAATCTTCAAGTTTTAAAAAATATGTATGAAGATTTAAAAACTAAAATAGATATGTTTTTTAAAACAGAAGTTAAAAACATAATTGTAGAAAATCAAGAGATTAAAGGTGTAATTTTAAATGACGACTCAAAAATATCTGCACCTTATGTTGTGATTGTGCCTGGAAGAGACGGATCTTATTGGTTAAGTAATTTAGCTAACGAACATAAAATTTCTATGAAGTCAAATCATGTAGATATTGGTGTGAGAGTAGAAACTAATAATGAAATAATGGAAGAAATTAATGAGCACCTTTATGAAGGAAAGTTTATTTATAGAACACAAGTTGGGTCAACAGTTAGAACTTTTTGTTCTAATCCAAGCGGACATGTAGTTATTGAAAACCATAGTGGAACGATGTTAGCTAATGGTCACGCTTATAGCGATAATAGTTTAGGATCAAAAAATACAAACTTCGCACTATTGGTATCTCATAGGTTTACTGAGCCTTTCAATCAACCAAATGAATTTGCTCATGGGGTTTCTAAATTAGCTAACATGTTAAGTAACGGATCAATTATATTACAAAGATTTGGTGACTTACAAAAAGGACGCAGGTCAACTCACAAAAGAATTAGTGAAGGATTTGTTACTCCAACGTTAAAAGAAGCTGTGCCGGGAGATTTAGGACTTGTATTGCCATATAAAACAATGAAGTCAATCATTGAAATGATTGAAGCTTTGGATCATATTACTCCAGGGGTAGCTTCTGAACATACTTTATTATATGGTGTTGAAGCTAAATTCTATTCAGCTAGACCAGAAGTAAATAATAAATTCGAGTCAAAAATCAAAGGTTTATACTTTGGTGGAGATGGTGCAGGAGTAACTAGAGGACTAGCTCAAGCAAGTGCAAACGGAATTTGGATAGCAAGGGATATAGTCGAAAAATCAAAAGAGGAAATTAATGGGTAAGAGATTAGTTGTCGTAGGAAGTCAATGGGGCGATGAAGGAAAAGGTAAAATTACAGATTATTTAGCAGAAAAAGCTGATGTTGTAGTAAGAAGTCAAGGCGGTAATAACGCCGGACATACAATTAAATTCAACAATCGCAAATTTGCTTTACATTTGATACCTTCAGGAATATTCAATCCAAAAATTATTAATATAATGGGAAATGGGATGGTAATAAATCCCTTTGCTTTGTTAGAAGAACTTGAAATGCTTAAGAGCGAAGGAATAATTGATTTTAATCTGTATATTTCCAATAGAGCTCATGTTGTATTGCCACATCATATTGAACTTGATGCATTATATGAGACAATCAAGGGTGCTGATGCAGTTGGTACAACTAAAAAAGGTATTGGACCGGCTTATATGGATAAAGTATCACGAGTTGGTGTTAGAATATCAGATTTAATTAATCCTGAATCATTAAGAAAAAGACTTAAAATAAATATTGAATCTGCTAGAATAATATTAGAATCATATAATAAATCAATAGATAATTTTGAAGATTTGTATGATAAATTAATCGAAATTGGTCAAACAATAAAACCTTTTATAACCGATACATCAGTCTTGTTAAACAACTTAATTGAAGAAGAAAAAAACATTCTTTTTGAAGGCGCTCAAGGAAGTATGCTATGTGTTGATCACGGAACTTATCCTTATGTAACTTCTTCTTCACCAACAGCGGCAGCCGTTCCTTTAAATTCGGGAATTAGCCCACACTTAATAACCGACGTCATAGGAGTAACTAAAGCTTATACAACAAGAGTTGGAGCTGGAGTTTTTCCAACAGAATTTGAAGACGAAACCGCTAAAACAATAAGGGTAACAGGTAATGAATATGGAACAACCACGAGAAGACCAAGAAGAATTGGTTGGTTAGACATGGTAGTTCTAAAACACGTGAAAAGAATTAACGGACTTAATAATTTAGCAATTATGTTGTTAGATGTTTTAACCGGTATTGAAGAACTCAAAATTTGTATTAGTTACAATCTTGACGGAAAAGAAATTGATTATATTCCGGCAGATTATTTTGAATACGAAAGATGTAAACCAAATTATATTTCTCTTCCTGGATGGAAGGAAGATATTACAAATATTTCTAGTTTCAACGAGTTACCAGAAAACTGTCAAAAATATTTAAAAACAATTGAAGACATTTTGAAGACAAAGGTTACTATTGTATCGGTTGGTCCTGATCGTGAACAAACTGTAACTTTAAAAAATATATTTTAGAAAAAGGGTGTGAATATGAAAAGAATTGTCGGCAAACACGCTGAACACAAAAAATTAGAGTCAAATATTCTCCAAATTTCTCAAGAAGCAAAAGCTGCTAAAAAGAAATATTCAGATGTTATTGACGCTACAGTAGGTATGCTTCACCGCGAAGAAGGAAATGTATTTAGATTTGACGTTGTTGATGATGTTTTACATCATTTAAATGACGCTGAAACTTATCATTATGCTCCTGTAAGAGGAACAAAAGATTTTACGGAAGGTGTTTTTGATTGGGTTTTTGGAGAAAATGCTGAAATGATAAGAAAATATTTCAAATACAGCGTTATTCCTACAACCGGTGGTAGCGGAGCTATCTCAAACTCGTTCTATAATTTTAATGATTTTAATCAAAAAGTTTTACTTCCCAATTACTATTGGTCACCTTATCAAAACTTCGCTTTAGAAGCTAACGTTGATTTAAAGACTTTTTTAATGTATGACGAAAACTTTAAATTCAATGTCGCAGATTTCAAGGAAAAAGCTTTAGATTTAGCTAAAGAACAAGGAAGATTATGTGTTTTGTTAAATGATCCAAGTAATAACCCAACCGGATTATGCATGACAAAATCAGACTGGCAAGAAGTTATTAAAACATTAAATGAAGTTAATAAATTAGATATTCCAACGATTTTGATTCATGATATTGCTTATATTGATTATCAAATGAAAGATAGTAAATATTCAAGAGAAATCTTTGAAGCTTATAAAGATTTAGATGAGGATATTCTAGCGATTGTAGTGTTTTCTGGATCGAAGACTTTTTCTCTATATGGATTCAGAGTTGGAGCACAAATCGGATTATCTAAATCACAAGAAGTTGTAGATCACTTTGTAAGGGTTGGAGATTATTCAGTAAGAGGACGTTTTTCAAGCGTTTCTCAACCAGGGATTAACACGATAGGAAAGATTTTTAGCAATCCAGACAATAAAAATCGTTTTAAAGCAGAAGTTTCTGTAGCCACAAAATTATTAAAAGATAGAGCTTCATTATTTTTAGAAGAAGCTGAAAAGAATGAATTGAATATATTGCCTTATTGTGGTGGATTCTTTGTTAGTATTCCTACAAAAAATAAGAATATATTTAAAGATTTAGTTAATGATCATGTTTATGTTATTCCGATGCAAGATATTATTAGAGTAGCAATTTCATCTTTATCTCTAAAAGATATACCAGAACTTGTAAGAAAGATAAAAAAACACATATAAAAAAACTGTAAGGGTTGACCTTACAGTTTTATTTTTAAGTAATTAAATTAATCTGCTAAGAATGTAATTTTTCCATGAAGTACTAATGTTACAATATCGATAATGAATAATGGCCATCCTAAAATCAACCACAAGATACCGGCGATTAAATGCCCTTTAGCAATTCGATAAATTCCATAAACAATCCAGTCAGCAAAAGGTAAAGCTAAAATAATCTTCACAATTAATGGAAGCCCATCAATCATTTTTACATAATCATTCATTTTAAATCCTCCTTTTAGGCTAATTATATCACCGTAACAAGAATAAAGATAGGTATAGTCAATATATTTATTCTAACGTTCTATCAATAGCTTCTGCTACTCTTTTACATTTAGCTACTAAAGTTTTAAATTTTTCAGGTTTTAGTGATTGTTGACCATCACTTAGTGCAGTTTCTGGTGTTTGATGAACTTCAACAATCAAACCATCGGCTCCAGCAGCGATAGAGGCAAGTGACAAAGATTCAATATACTCCCATCTTCCAGCTGCATGGGATGGGTCAACGATAATAGGTAGATGTGATAATTTTTTAATAACCGGTATAGAAGATAAATCTAAAGTATTACGAGTAGAAGATTCAAAAGTTCTAATACCTCTTTCACATAAGATAACGTTGGTATTACCACCAGCAAGAATATATTCCGCAGACATCAACCATTCTTCGATAGTATTTGCAATACCTCTTTTTAAAAGAATTGGTTTGTTGATTTTTCCTAACTCTTTAAGCAAGGCAAAGTTTTGCATATTTCGAGCACCAACTTGAATTAAATCAACATGCTTAACAAACAAATCAATATCATCAACACTCATTATTTCACTTACAACCGGAATATTATATTTTTGTTTTGCTTGGCTCAAAATCTCTAAACCCTCTTGTTCTAGCCCTTGGAAAGAATAAGGACTAGTTCTTGGTTTATAAGCTCCTCCACGCAATATCTTAGCGCCTGCTTCAATTACTAAAGGGGTGATTTCTTGAATTTGTTGATTTGATTCTACGGCACAAGGACCCCCGATAACAACAATGTTTTTACCGCCGATTTTTATACCAGCAACATCTACTATGGTATCATCGGGTTTAAACTTACGATTTACCTTTTTAAAAGCTTCTTGAACCCTTAAAACTGTATCAACATATTCATAAGCATATAAACTATTAGGGTCAATAGTAGTGGTATCGCCAATTACGCCAATAATAGTAGTTGATTTACCAAAACTTTCATGAATTTCAAAACCCTTGTTAACTAAGTGCTTTTTTAATTCATTTATTTGCTCTTGTGTTGCGTTATTTTTTATTTTAATTATCATAACTAGACCTCTTCATTTAAGTATTTAATAGCATCAATGTAACTTTCAAAACCTTTACCATAAAATTGTTTTTCACAAGCAGCCTTTATAACTGAAATTTTTCGAAAATCTTCACGTTTATAAATATCTGACAAATGGACTTCTAAACTCTTGATATTGACCGATAATAAACAGTCATAAATTGCATAAGAGTAATGGGTAAAGGCTCCTGGATTTATGATTAAAGCATCAAATTCAATATATTTGTTTTGAATTATATCAATAATTTCACCTTCATGATTAGATTGATATATTTCAATATAATGATTATTATTTTTAGCATAATCAAATAAATAATTTTTTAAATCATCATAACTTTTATTACCATAGATTTCAGGTTCTCTTTTTCCTAAAAAATTAAGATTAGGACCATTAACGATTAAGATACGCATCGATTTTCTCCTTTATCTCATTAATATGATACACTGTATCCCTATTAATATCAATTAATATGTCGCAGGCTTTTTTATACATTGGGATTCGCTCTTCTGCCAACATTAAAATATCTTCATTTTTCTTAATAAGAGGTCTTCCTCTTATTTTTTTCTCCGCTATTTTTAGAGGATCTTTGTTTAAATATATTACCACACCATTTTGTTTAAGTTGTTCAATATTCTGCCAAACTTTGACTGTTCCACCACCGGTTGAGATAATATGGTTATGTTTTTTATAAACTAACTTAACGATTTCTGTTTCAAACATTCTAAACTCGGCTTCAGAGTGAATTTGAAAGAAATCGTAGATACTCATATTTATAACTTTTTCGATTTCAACATCGGTATCGTAGAGTTTCTTGTTTAGCATACTTTCAAGCAGTTTTGAATACTTACTTTTTCCACTTAAAGGTAAACCAACAAATACGATATTGAAAAGTCTCTTTGCAAGTTTTTTATAAACCTTATTACTTACATTCAAAGGGATATCACAATTGAAAAATAATTCATGGGCTTTTTTCGCTTGCATAACTAACATGTATAATCCATTGATAGCTTTTATATTTAACTTCTCAGCCGCAAGCAAGAATTTTGTTCTTAAAGGATTATATATCAAATCAAAAGCTAACTCTAATTTTGAAAAACCACTTAAGTCGAAAAGCAAATTATCTTCATTGTTAGGATACATTCCCACGGGAGTTGTATTAATTATTATTTGATAAGCAAGGTATTTTTCATAGTTATAAAAATAATCATCAATATTAGACTTTGCGTTTCTACACAATCTAACAATATTATTAACGTTTAAGTTTTTTAGAGCTAAAACAACAGTGTTTGACACTGATCCATTACCTAAAATTATCACATCTTTGTTTTCTACACTTATATTATGATATTTTAGAGTTTCTATAAATCCATAATAATCAGTATTATAACCATATAACTTATTATCTCTAACTACAACTGTGTTTACAGAGTTAGTCTGTAATGAAATAGGATCTATTTCGTTGATGAATTTAACAATTTCACTTTTATAAGGAATAGTGACATTAAAACCATTGAATGTATTTGTTTTTAAAAAACTTTCGATACTATCGATGTTTTTAAACTCATAATCTTTATTTCCAAAGGATTGATGGATATCTTTTGAAAAACTATGGCTTAAATTTTTTCCTATCAAGCCGTACATTATTTATACCAACTTTTATTAGAACTATAGATAAACAAATCCAATATCGCAAAACTAATTACTGAATTAACGACTTGCAAAACTCTAGAAACTATTTGCGGGTCATGTCTACCGTTTATTACTAACTCGATATTTGTTTCTTTTTCTAAATCAATAGACATTTGTTTTTTTGCTATGGATGAAGTTGGTTTAACTGCTAACCTTATAATTAGTGGTTGACCAGTTGATAAACCACCAAGGATTCCACCGTTATTGTTAGAAAGAAAATCTATTTTACCTTGTTTATACTCATATTGATCATTTGACTCAGAACCATTCATTCTAGCTAAATTAAAGCCTTCACCAAATTCGATACCTTTAATTCCAGGAATTGAAAACAAAAGATTAGATAGATAACTCTCCATAGATAAAAATAAAGGTTCTCCCAAGCCGATAGGTAAATTGATAACAGCTGATTCAATTGTACCGCCTACGGAATCACCGATACTCTTTGTTTTTTCAACTAGTTCAGTCATTTTTGGTAAGATATCGTTATTTATTAAA
>PGXI01000036.1 GCA_002839125.1 Tenericutes bacterium HGW-Tenericutes-5 | reverse complement strand
TCATTTCTCTTTTTCTTATTAACTTATGAATAAATTATAAACTGTTTAAAGGGATATTGTCAAGGCGGATTTTAGAATTCTTTTTTTTCTTAAATATTATTATATATAATAATTTTTTTACATTTATTATTGGTTCAATACCGAAAAAGTTCTTGTATTAAAGCCCTTTCAGTGATAAAATACTTCTTAGAGATTTAAAAAATATGGAGGAGAGAAAATGAAAAAATTATTTATGGTATTTATGGCAGCTTTCTTATTTGTAGGAGTTGTTGCATGTGGTGGAAATACAACTGCAGCTCCAACTACAACAGCTGACCCTAACGTTACAACACAGGCCCCTACTACTTTAGAGCCTACTACAGCTGATCCTTATGCTGATGAAAAAATCGTTCTTATCACAGATAAAGGCGACATCACAGACAAATCATTCAACCAAGGTGCATTTGAAGGCGTTCAAAACTACGCTACTGAAATGGGCATTGAGTATGGATATTTAAAACCTGCTGATGCTACAGATGCTGATTATATAGCTGCTATCGAACAAGCAATCGCTGATGGTGCAACTGTAATCGTAACACCTGGTTTCTTATTTGAAACAGCAGTTAATGCAATGCAAACTGCTAACCCAGATGTTAAATTCATCATTCTTGATGCTAACCCAGCTAACGTTGGAACATTAGAAGAAAATACTCACTCAATCTATTACGCTGAAGAACAAGCTGGATTCCTAGCTGGTTATGCTGCAGTTGTAGAAGGATACCGTCATTTAGGTTTCATGGGTGGTTTAGCTGTTCCAGCTGTTCAAAGATTTGGACATGGATACATCCAAGGTATTGCTAAAGCTGCTGCAGACTTAGGTTTAGCAGATGGCGCAATCACAGTTGACTACTTATACACAGGCGATTTCAAAGCAACTCCAGAAGTTCAAGCTGCTGCTGCTGCAATGTATAATAGCGGTGTTGAAGTAATCTTCGCATGTGGTGGAGCAGTTGGTCAATCAGTTATGGCTGCTGCAGGTGCTGCAGGTGCTAAGGTTATCGGTGTTGACGTAGACCAAAGTGCAGACTCAACAACAGTTATTACTTCAGCAATGAAGAGTTTAGCTTTATCAGTTGAATTAGCTTTAGCTGCAATCTTCGAAGATGGAACATGGGATGACGACTTCGGTGGTGTTTCAGTAGTTCTAGGTGCAGAAGTTGGCGGTATTGGTTTACCACAAGATTTCTCAAGATTCGAAAACTTCGATCAAGCTGATTACGACACATTATATGCAAAATTAGTTGACGGAACAATCGTAGTAAGTAGTGTTATCGGTGCATTTGGCGATGACGGTACAGCTGCATTGCAATTCGAAACTGCAAAAGTTGACGTAAACGTAATCGTATTTGAAGGATAAATTTTTACTTTATTAAAGGGACGAGGATGAGGAAAACCAAAAATTTCTTGTCCTCTCTTTTTATACCAAACATTCTTTATTAGAAATGGAGACTTACTATTATGCAAAAAATAATTGAAATGGTAGATATCTGCAAACAGTTTCCAGGAATTCTAGCAAATGATCATGTTAATCTAGATCTTAGAAAAGGTGAAATTCACGCGCTACTAGGTGAAAACGGCGCTGGTAAATCAACGCTAATGAGCATCCTTTTCGGAATTTATGCCCAAACAAGCGGGAAAATACTCAAAAATGGTGAAGTAATCAATATTAAGAGTCCAAATGATGCAAATCGATATGGAATCGGAATGGTCCATCAACATTTTAAACTAGTTGAAGTATTTACCATCCTTGATAATATAATTATGGGTTATGAACCAAATAAGTATGGATTCATCAAGCGTAAAGAAGCTAAGGCTGAAATTACAAAATTATGTAAACAATATGATTTAGATGTTGATTTAGATGCTAAAATCCAAGATGTTTCAGTAAGCATGCAACAAAGAACAGAAATTTTAAAAATGCTTTATCGCCAAAACGATATTTTAATTTTCGATGAACCGACAGCGGTTCTTACTCCACAAGAAATCAATCAATTAATGATAACAATGAAAAACCTTACTAAAGAAGGTAAGTCAATTATCTTTATCACTCACAAACTTGATGAAATCATGGCTGTGTGTGACAGAGTAACGGTTTTAAGACGTGGGAAAGTAATCGGAACCGT
The DNA here is from genome assembly GCA_002839125.1 of Tenericutes bacterium HGW-Tenericutes-5. GTDB lineage: Bacteria > Bacillota_I > Bacilli_A > Izemoplasmatales > Hujiaoplasmataceae > UBA2289. Next base: position 9,431 of record PGXI01000036.1, on the reverse strand, counting down.
TGAAACAAAGAACACAACAAAACAACAACTATCAAAAATGATGGTTGGTCGTGACGTTGTCTTTAACATTCAGAAAAAACCAACACAACTTGGTGAAGTTGTGTTAGAAGTAAATAACTTAACCGCAGTTTCAGCTAGAACTAAGAAAAACGTTGTTGATGACGTTTCATTTAGAGTTAGACAAGGCGAAATAGTTTGTATAGCTGGGGTTGACGGTAATGGTCAAAGCGAACTTGGACTACTGCTTTCAGGTTTAATTAAAGCTGATAGCGGTCAAATCATCTTAGATGGTGTGGATATCACTCATAAATCAATTCGTTTTAGAAATGATAATGGTATGAGTCATATTCCTGAAGACAGACATAAACATGGTCTTATTCTAGAAGATAATTTAGCTAATAACCTCGCTTTGAAAAAGTATCATCTATCTCCTTTTCAAAAATATGGTCTTATTAATAAAAAACCTATTTATGAACTTTCAGAACGTCTAATTGCCGATTTTGATATTAGAAGTGGAGAAGGTTCAAAGAGTAAAATCGGTAAATTATCTGGTGGTAATCAACAAAAAGCAATTATCGCTAGAGAAATTGATAAAGACTCTTCGCTTCTTTTAGCTATCCAAACTGTTAGAGGTTTGGATGTGGGTGCCGTTGAGTTCGCTCATAATAAAATTATCGAGGAAAGAGATAAAGGTAAAGCGGTTTTAATGATTTCATTTGAGTTAGATGAAGTTATGGATGTCAGCGACCGTATCTTAGTAATGTATGAGGGTAGAATCGTTAAAAATGTTCTAGCTAAAGATATCGAAGTTGAAGAACTTGGACTTTATATGGCTGGAGCTAAAGAAGATATAGTCTATCCAGACAAATTATCTGAACCAAAACTTGAGGAAGAGGAGGTTGCTAAGGATGAGTAATTTATTGAAGAAAATTGGCAATTTCTTTAAAAACCTTTGGGCTAAAATCGTTCCTTTTGTTAAAAAGGTTTGGGCTAAAATCTTACCAGTCTTAAAAAAGATTGGCAAAGCAATCGCTAAATTCTTTAGCAATTTCAAAAAAACAGAAGGATTCAATGCTTTTTTAGGAGCTATGCTAGCCATCTCAATCGGTTTGATTATGGGTATTTTGTTAATGTGGATTATCAAACCTGATAACGCAACTGAAGGTATTACTAGGTTAATCAAAGGAACTTTGAACAATCCTAATGGCATTAAGGCCGGTATTGGAGTTTTATTATTAAATTCAGCACCGTTAATCCTAACAGGTTTATCTGTAGCTTTTGCTTTTAAAACTGGTTTATTTAATATTGGTGCCAGTGGTCAATATACTGTTGGGTTATTCTGCGCAGTATTAGTTGGTATCTTAGGTGATTCACTAGGTAGTTTCCAATGGATCGCAGCGGTATTAGCTGGTATGGCTGGAGGTTTCTTGTGGGGAGCTATTCCTGGTTTATTTAAAGCTAGATATAACGTGCATGAAGTTATTACATCGATTATGTTTAACTATGTAGGTATGTATCTAGTAAATGGACTTTTAACTTCTAATTTCTTAAAGACTAGAGTAGTTGATGGCTCAAACAATAGAACAATTAAAGTTGATCAAGCAGCAAGAACAGCTTATGGATTCTTCGATGAACTATTTCCTAATAGCGGTTTAGATATCTCAATTTTAATCGCTATTGGTACAGCAATTTTTATTTATTTCTTACTTAATAAAACCGTTTTTGGTCGAGAATTAAAAGCAGTTGGTTTAAATCGTCACGCTGCAAAATATTCTGGCGTTAATGAGAAGAAAGGCATATTCCTATCAATGGCTATTTCTGGTATGTTAGCCGGTCTTGGTGGAGCACTATTTATTCTTGGACCTAACCGCTTCAACTTAGGAAATGCGTATGCGATTGAAAATGTAATTCTAACACCTGGTTTTGATGGTATTCCAATTGCTTTGCTTGCATCAAGCAATCCGATTGGTGTAGTATTCGCAACATTCTTTGTCTCACATATTAAATTAGCGGGTACCGCAATGCAAAGTGTTGGGTTCGTTAAGGAAATTGTTGACATTATTATTGCGATCATTCTTTACTTCAGTGCATTCTCTTTAATCTTGACTCAAAACTTAGGCAACATCAAAAAATTCTTCCATAAGTTTAAAAGGAAAAAGAAAACACAAGATGTAGCCTTTGAAGCAAAGGAGGGTGATGAATAATGGTATTCTTTATATCACAATCGTTATTCTTTATTATTCCTTTATTAATTGTAGCTATCGCTGGTATGTTCAGTGAAAAGAGTGGTACTGTCAACATTGCCCTTGAAGGTTTGATGGTTATCGGTGCATTCTGTGGTACTTTCTTTATTAACAAAATGCAGGCTATAGGGTTCTTAGAAGGAGCACCGCAATTATTGCTGATTATTTCCATGATTTTAGCTGGTATCGGTGGGGCAATTTTCTCTAGTCTACTTGGATTCTTAGCTATTAATATGAGAGCTAACCAAGTTATTGGTGGTACGGCATTAAACCTTGTTGGTGGTGCATTAGCAATCTTCTTAGCTAAACAATTCCAACCTAATAACGCAGTGCAAATCTCTTATGATAATAGCGTATTTAGATTAAATTCTGACTTTTTAGCTGATGTTTTCCCTAACTTAAACTATATCTTTTTCAAACAAGCTTATCTTACTTTATATATTGGTATTTTGATTCTTATTGTTTCTACTATCGTCATTTATAAGACTAAGTTTGGATCAAGACTTTCTGCTTGTGGTGAACATCCTGAAGCGGCTCAATCAGTTGGTATCAATGTTTATCGCTATCGTTGGATTGGCGTATTATTATCAGGTTTCTTAGGTGGTTTAGGTGGTTTAGTTTATGCATTACCAATTTCTGTAAGTTTTGAAGGTACAGTTGCTGGTTATGGTTTCTTAGCCTTAGCAGTTTTAATTTTTGGTCAATGGAAACCAATGCGAGTATTTATCGCTGCGATCTTCTTTGGAATGTTCAAAGCGTTATCAGTTACTTTCTTCTCATTTGATTGGATTAGTGATTTGATTGTACAATTCCCTAACGTTCCTTTTGGAACTATCTTTAGAATCTTGCCTTATCTAGCAACTATGCTAATCTTGGCACTTACTTCTAAACGTTCAAAAGCTCCAAAGGCATCAGGTATTCCGTTTAACTTTAAAGCAAATTAACTAAAAATAAGAAAAGTTCTAACTTTTTACGGTTAGAACTTTTTTATTTTTATATTCATTTAAATATTCTTTCGCATTAAAATCTCATCTTCAAATTCATTAACCACAAAAAAGCCTGATTTCAAATATGCTTTGTATGCTTGTAAATTCTCTTTATCAACAGTTAAGCATATATAGTCTTTTTGATAAGAAAAGTATTGCTTAAGAAATGATATGCCCGCTTCAATAAAACTCTTGCTATAACCTTTGCCGATATATTTAGGATTAATTGCCAAGCCTATTTCAACGAAGTCATTTCGGTGATAATACTCAAATAAACCAAATAACTCTTTTCCTAGATGAACGGAAAATCCATCGCAAAAATCTGGTCCTTTATACTTTCCTGAGCAAGCGAAATTTATATGATAAGGTTCCATTAATATTTTCTTTAGATAACCGTCATAAGTCCATTTTTCAATATTTAAAATATCTTCAAGTGAAATCGGATAAAATACATAATCTACCATAATAAACTCCCTTGTTGCAATTTATTATACCTTAATTTAACTGATAAATAATTCTAACTTAAAAAAAGTATAAAAAAAGTTTCAACTCTTTTTATAGGGTTGAAACTTATTTTTTTGTTTTTTTATCCAGTAATAACGTTTTGAACCATTGTACCGATTGCATCAGTATCTGTAGGATTAAGTGAAGTTAAAGGATAGTAAATTCTTTCAACTTCCATATTGTAATAAATACTATTTGCAATAGCCCAATTTTTCTTAGTTAAGTCTTCTGATTCAAGATAAGACATAATGATATCAAAAGCTTCTTCTGTCGCTACTGCATAACCGACAACTTCGGCGTTTAAAGCAGCGTTTTCAGGATTCAATAAATAATTAATGAATTGATGTGCCGCATCTAAATTAGTAGCGGTATTAGGAATAACCATTGCGTCAATAAAAACCATTGTTGTATCAGGAATATAAAGATCAAACTCTTCTCTTACTTCATCTAAAGTTTTGCCTTCATCTAATTGAATATAAAGTCTATCTAAATAATCTCCAGTATAAGTGAAAGCCATATCTAAGTTATCAGCTTCAACATTTCTTTTTAAAGTATCATCGCCCCACTCAGTAAAGTCAGCTGTTTCTAGTACTGATCTTACCAAATCAAGATTAGCTAAACTATAATCATTAGGGTTTTTATCCATATACATCATAGCCGCTGCGAAAGCAAACTGCGGAACGTCATACATTCCTCTTCTAGCAGTTGGAAAATAATTGTCAGCTTCAAAATAAACGTCCCAACCATTTGTGTATAACGCTTCTTCTAACCCATCAACACGGTTGTTATAGATAATTCCAAAAGTTCCCCAAAAATAAGGTACTGCATAAGCCTTAAAGTCAACTTCATCACCGGTTGCTGCAAATGTAGTTTCAGTCATAGAAGTAAAAATTTGTTCAACGCCATCCATATAAGTTACACTAGAAAAGTTTGGTAATTTTGAATAATCCAAAGTAAGTAACATATCTTCTTGTACCATCTTTTCAATCATATAATCAGAAGGAATAACTAAGTCAAAAGCAGTTGTTTTGCTTTTGATTTTTGAGTAGAACAACTCATTTGAATCGGCGACGCTAATAACAACGTCAATGCCAAATTCTTTTTCAAAGTTTTCTACTAACTCATCATTTATATATTCGCCCCAGTTCAAAATTCTTAACTTTGGTTTTGAACTACAAGCACTTAAAACTAGGAGTAAACTAAGAAGCCCTGCCATTAATATTATTTTTTTCATTTTTTCTTCCTTTCTTTTGCTTTTGCAAAAATGAATATATTAGTAACCCTAAGAGAGTAAATAATGTAAGTAAAGTTGAAAATGCATAAACTGAAGGTGTTAAGTTTCTTCTACCAATTACAGCATATATCCATATTGATAAATTGTCAAATCCCGCTCCAGTATTGAAGTAACTAATGACAAAGTCATCGATACTCATTGTCAAAGCTAAAAGCATTCCTGAGAAGATACCAGCCTTTATCGCTGGAATAACAACTTTAATTAATGCTTTGTAAGGTCTTACCCCTAAATCTAATGCCGCATCCATTAGGTTTGGATCGGTTTCTTTTAACTTTGGCATAACACTTAAAACTACATATGGTATCGTAAAGAATAAATGTGCCATGACAAGTGTGAATAGACCGAATATATTTGGGAAAACAACCATCAATAATCTAAACATTAACATCAAACTAAAACCAGTTACGATATCAGCATTTAAGATTGGCACATTGTTTAACAACATCCATATTACCCTTACCTTTTTGCTTAAAGCATAAAGACCAATCGCAAAGAATGTTCCTAAGAATGTCGCTAGGACTGTGGCAATACCACTGACAAGAAATGTATTCTTAATGGCTTGCATCAACTCTTCCTCTTGGAAGATATTGCCGTACCATTTGAATGAAAGTCTTGTAAACTCAGAGATGATTCTACTTTCATTTAATGATTGAATCGCAATTACAATTATTGATATATACAATCCAAATATTATAAATACCACTAAAAACTTTTTTAATATCTGATAAATCTTATTCATTACCGTGAAGTCACGGTAACCATAATCTTTTAAAGTAGCACGTTGTTTTTCCATTATAGTAGTGTTTCTCCTTCCTTATCAAACTTGGTTAATAAAAGAATAGAACCTAAGATGAAGAATAAGATAACTACTGCAAGAAGTGCACCATGATTATAATTTGTGTAAACGAATTTATTTTCGATGATTGTACCGATAAAGACGATTCTGCCTCTCGATAAAATCTTCGGTATCGCAAATCCCGCCAGGGTTGGCAAGAATACCATGATTGATCCGGTTACAACGCCTTTTAATGATAATGGAAATACAACTTTCCAGAATTTTTTTATTGGTGATAAACCTAAATCAAGTGCTGCTTCCTCTAAGGCAAAATCAATCTTTTCTAATGCTGTATAAACGGAAAGGATCATAAATGGCATATAGGTAAATACTAAACCAAATAATACCGCTGCACCAGTTCCACTAATATTTCCAAAAAGGTTAAATCCTAAAATGCTTTTTAAGATATTGTTCTCTGACATAATATTAGCCAAACTTTCGGTTCTAAGAATTAAATTTGACCACATTGGTAAGATTACTATCGTTAAAAGAATAAACTTATTCTTAAATCGACTTAATTTAATTTCATAAGCGATGAAATACCCTAGGACAAAACTAAATAATGTAGTTAAGGTAGCGAAAAATAATGAATTTCTAAAAGCGATTAAAGTTGAACTTTCTAAAAGCAGCTTGAAATGGCTGAAAGATATCACTAAGTCGCCGACACTGACGCTAGAGTTTAAATTAGAGATACTAATTAAAATCATTGCTAGAATCGGTACGAAAACTAAGATGCTTAGCCATACCATGTAAGGTCTAGCTAAGACTTTAAATTCTTTATTCACTTACTTCGACCTTCATCATATGAATCTCATATGGGTCGATTGTTAATCCGATAGGTTGTCCGACTTCATAACTCTCATAGGTATGAACCAATAGTTTTTCGTTTTTAACTAAAACTTCGTATTCATTGTGAACACCTTTGAATAAACTGAAAACTACTTCTCCAACTAACTTTGCTTTCTCAACATCGACAACATCAAAATCTTCTGGTCTAATAACAACATCAACTTCTTCGTTATCGTTAAAGGTATAACCCATACATTTAAAATCAACGCCTAAGAAATTGACTACATCCTTTTTAACGTATGTACCTTTAATGATATTGGTTTCACCAATAAAATTCGCTACATAACGATTTATCGGCTCATTATAGATAGATTTAGGAGAACCTAACTGTTGAATTACTCCTTCTTTCATAACGACGATACGGTCGCTCATAGTCATAGCTTCTTCTTGGTCATGAGTAACGAATAAAAAGGTGATTCCTAAATTTCTTTGCATTTCTTTTAACTCATATTGCATGTTTTGTCTTAATTTTAAATCTAGGGCTGCTAAAGGTTCATCTAATAAAAGAATTTGTGGTTTATTAACTAAAGCTCTTGCAAGAGCAACTCTTTGTTGCTGACCACCAGATAATTGGTCAACCTTTCTCTTTTTAAATCCTTCTAGCTTTACAAGTTTTAAAGCTTGTTCGCTATCTTTATAAATTAAATTCTTAATTGCTTTTCTAATTACAGTTTTTTTAGAAACATCTCCTAGTTCTTTTGCTTCTTTTTCAATTTTATCTTTACCAAAGAAACTTTCTAAATACTCCCAACTACGATTATTTAAACCAAAAGCTACATTATCAATCACATTTAAGTGAGGAAATAAAGCATACTTTTGAAACACTGTGTGAATTGGTCTAGCATAAGGAGGTAGATCATTAAAGATTTTGCCATTGATAATGATTTCTCCTGCTTCCGGTTTAATGAATCCGGCAATCATTCTTAAAATTGTGGTTTTTCCACATCCTGATGGACCTAGAAGTGTTAAAAACTCATTTTCATAAATAGTTAAGTTGACGTCATTTACTACTGTTTCATCATCATAACTCTTTGAAATGTTTTTAAGTTCGATCAAAGGCTTTTTATTTTCCATCATTTACCTCCTAATTATTATTTATTTACAAGAGATAATTATAAAACTATTTTCAAAAATTGCAAGGGTTTTTTACTATTATTTTTTAGAAAGCTTTTTCATAAAATTAAAACTGAAACCCACCGCTAAACGGCGCGATTATAATGATGTCTAAAAAGGGCCCTTTTTAGCCTTTTTTTGATTAAAAAATATCGTTGTTTTTAATGTTTGTTCATTATTGGTTTTTTAATAAAAAAAAGACTGATTTTTTAAAAAGCAGTCTTATTTCAATGTTTTTAAATATTTATTTATTGCGATTGCGGCATGTGCTCCGTCACTTGCGGCCTTTACAACTTGTAATAATCCGCCGATGCAATCTCCAGCTGCGAAAAGCCCTGGAACATTAGTCATGTGGTTATCATCAACAACAATATAATTGTTTTCAATAAAGGCGCCGATTCTTAATGCGAAGTCATTAGCAGATGGTGTTCCAATAGCGATAAACAATCCGTCTACTTCAAATTCTCCATCTTCGGTTATGACTTTTTTAACCACTTCATCACCTTGAATTTCACATAATGGATCAGTAACCAATTTTTCTTTGATTTCTTCTTCAATATGTAAAGGCAAACCAAGTCCATTAGTAAAAACAGTAATATCGGTTGTAAAGTTTCTTAAAACTTCTAATTCTTCTAACATAAACTCTGCATTACCGATAACACCAATTTTTTTATTGCGATAGATAAATCCATCACAGATAGCACAGAAGCTAACGCCTTTACCAATAAACTCTCTAAAACCTTTAACTTTGATATTTGGTTTAGCTTGACCAGTAGCTATTAAAACCGTTTTGCCTTGAAATTGATTCCTAGTTGTTTTAACGGTAAAATCTTCAAAATTTTCAATTCCGATTACTTCTTCTTCGACCACAGTTACTCCGAGTCGTTCAGCTTGAGCTACACCTTGTTCTACAAGATGTTTTCCACTTACAGTATTTTCAAAAGCCCAATAATTATCAATATGATTAGTTTTACCTAAGGTACCTAAATCTTTCATAATCATTAAAACTTTCAAACGAAATCGCTGTAAATAAATAGCGGCGGATGCTCCCGCAGGTCCTCCGCCAATCACTATTACATCATACATTCTTATTTTAGGCCTAATCTCTTTAATAAATCATCTTTTCTCATTAAGCCTACTACTTGAGTTTTTACTTGACCATTTTCAAATAAATAAACTGTAGGAATACTTGAAACACGGAATTGATTAGCTAAATAGCCTTCTTCATCAACGTTAACTTTTGCGACTTTTACTTGTCCTTCCAAATCTTTAGAAATTTCTTCTAAAACTGGAGCTAACATTAAACATGGTCTACACCATTGCGCCCAGAAATCTACGATTACTGGAATATCTGATTCTAATACTTCTTTTTTAAAAGTTTCTGTTGTTACTTTAACTGACATTGTTTTTATCCTCCAAAAATGCTTATTATTATATACCTTACATATTTTAACAAAGTAATTCACTATTTCCAAGTGATTTGCATTATTCAACTAAAAATCTATTTCATCAATTCTAAACGTTGTCCATTCCTTCATTGGGATGGCTTTTTTACTTAAGTAAAAGTCAATTGCTGGCTTATTCCAGTTAAGACAAACCCATTCCAT
>PGXI01000035.1 GCA_002839125.1 Tenericutes bacterium HGW-Tenericutes-5 | reverse complement strand
GAGTAGTTGATTCTTCATATCATACTAAAAATGTAAAGTTAATTAAAACAATTGAAAATTCAAGAGATAGCTATAATTTTTTGTTTGAAAATTCCGCTAACTTAAAAGTCCTTAACTATCTACAAGAATGTTATGCTTTAAATATTACACCTATCAAATCCCAATATGTACTAACTCAATATATAGACGAAGACACAATTAAGGAAATAAAAGAATATAAGCTATCACAAAACCAATTTGAATCATTTTCTAAAGCTTTTCAATATAACCTTGAAAAAGAAATTGGTCATGGATATCAAGTAATACTCGGGTTAAATATATTGAGTATCAAAGATAGTAAAGGTTTATATGTTTTGGCATACAAAGAATTGTTTTTAGATGTGAGAGCTAAAACATTAGTACCTTCAAATGAAATTAAAGTTAATAAAGAGTTTATTGATGGTGTTGAGAAATACAGCTTAGCTAGATGTCTCCCTGAAGAAGAATACTATTTAGTTGATAACTTCGAAAAAAACAGAAAGAAGATAATACATATAATAGAAAAATATTATAAAAATCCAACTGATATTACTGATTCTCCATTTCTAATAGAAATATCAAGAAATGGAATAGTAGATTTAGTTTCACAATATCAAGGTATCATCGATTTGTATAATAGTAGTGATTTTAGTATACCTCTAAATGCTTTTTTTGGAGATGTAAAATCTAATTTTATTAGGAAAAAAAACTATCCAATCACATTACTGAACGACAAAATAAATATCGATCAGTTACTTGCGATTCACAAAGGGATGAAGTATCCAATTACATATGTTCAAGGGCCTCCAGGAACTGGTAAAACTAACACAATTATCAATCTAATTGCGACTGCTTTTTTCAACGAAAAAACAGTGCTGGTAACATCTTATAACAATCATCCAATGAATGGTATTTATAAAACGATGAGAAGTTTAAAATATGATAAGTATGATATCTTTTTTCCGATTGCCAGACTTGGTAATGCTGATAGAGTAAAAGATACATTAAATGAAATAAAATTAGCTTTTGAGAAAGTCAAGAATCTACCTATTTATGATAATACTCTTAATAAAAATAGAGGTATAACAACTAATAGTTTGCAAGAATTAAGCAAAGTTTTAGCAAAATACGAAGAAAAAATCGATTTAGTTGAAAGAAAAAAAATAATAGAAGAGATAGTTGAAAATCCTGGCCTAATGAATTTTAGTATCGAAATTCAAGCAAAGCAATTAACTAGTATAAACAAACGTCTAGAAGAGTTAGGTTTTATTAGTGATGAAGAAGCTCTCTCAAAGATTAATACAGATTATGAAAGCTTTATGAAATACTTAAATTACGAATCAATTAGACATCTGCAAAAACTTAAAGAACCAAAATATAAGGAACTATTAGACATAATATATCTTGAAAACGAAGATGAAAAATTGGACTTGTTTAATAAATTTCTATCTAAAGAAGAAAATTTAAAGATTTTCTTAAAAGTTTTTCCTATTGTAATAACAACTAATTTGTCTTCATTTAGATTAGGACCACCAAAACAATTATTTGATTTGTGTATTATGGATGAAGCGAGTCAATGTGATCAAGCAACTGCATTGATACCAATAATCCGAGGTAGAAATCTGGTTTTAGTTGGTGACCCTCAGCAACTTAATCCAGTAATTTTATTAGATAAGAAAACTAATGAGCATCTGATGAAAAAATATGGGATTGGAAAAGAATATAATTATATTGAAAATTCTATATATAAAACATTTCTTTCATCAGATTATATAAGTGATGAAATTCTATTGAAATCTCATTATCGATGCAATAGGAAAATTATAGAATTTAACAATAGGAAATATTATAATGGAAAACTAATAATTAAGAGTCAGTTGGATGATAGTAATGGATTAGTTTTTGTAAATAATGATGGTGATAATTTAACTGGAAGAAACACTTCAGAAGCTGAAGCTCACGATATTGTTAAATATATTAAAGATAATCCCAATGAAAACATTGGAATTATAACGCCTTTTAATAGTCAAAAGGAACTTATTAAGGAAATTTTAATAGGCACAAATCTAGACTCAATACCTTGTGGAACTATTCACACTTTCCAAGGAGATGAAAAGGATGTAATTCTATTTTCATCCGCGATAACAAATCAAACTTATAAGAAAACATATGAGTGGTTAAAAAACAACAAAGAACTTATAAATGTCGCAACTTCAAGAGCTGCAAAAAAACTAGTTTTGTTTGGTAATCAAAAAGAGATAGAAAGATTAAATATTAATGATTCCAACAATGACTTCTATGAACTATATAATTATATTAAAAAGAATGGTAATTCTATTATCACTAAGAAAGAAACATCATCAAGAGCTTTAGGGGTAAAACCATACTCGTCGGAGTTGGAGCAAGATTTCATGGATAATCTAGTACATGCACTTGAGATTACTACTACTAACCATATTATGAGAAGAGAAGTACCTATAAAACATGTTTTTAAAGAAAATTTTGGGATTATTGATTTATATTACACTGGTGTGTTTGATATCGTTATTTATAGAAAAGTTAACAATAAAGAAATACCAGTATTTGCAATAGAGTTAGATGGTCCTGAACATAAAAATAATCCATATAAAAAAACTAATGATAAAAAGAAAGATTACATTTGTAGACAGCATAACTTCAAGTTAATTAGAGTTGAAAATGTATTAGCAAGAAAGTACTACTACATTAAGGAGATACTGAATAAACAGTTTAAAAGTAGTTGATGTTAATAAGGAATATGTAATGATTTAATTTTGTTAAATATATTTTAACAGTTTAAGAATTACTGTGCGTTTCATTTAAGTCATGTAATATGCTGTTGTTTAACTGTAATAAAATAATCTGATAAACTTTTTTATGTTATAAAATAAATGCATTATAGATTACCGTGATTGAGGATTATATTAGTAACTTAGCATCAGCATTTTTAAAATTTAAAAAGTATTATGTGGTTGTAAACCTGTAACTAAGAATAGCTGAAAAAGGAATGGGTTATTGAAATCGATTTTCGTTTTGAAAATTATATAAAAGTATTTATATTGCAAATGAGGAGGATATAAAATGAATTATAAAGTAGGTTCAATGTGGAGAAAATGGGATTTGCATGTTCATTCTCCTTTTTCAGTTTTAAATAATGGAGATTTAGGTAATGGTTTTGATAAGGTCAACCAAAATAAAATTCTTGATAAATATGTGTATGAACTTTTTACAAAAGCAATTAATGAAAAAGTAGAAGTTATAGGTATTACTGATTATTATTTAATTGAAGGGTACAAATCTGTAAAACAAATATTAGATGATAAAATCAGGTTATCAAGAATATTTGCTACTGAAATAAGTAAAGATTCAAAGTTTCTTGAATATATTAAAAAGATAACACTTCTACCCAACATTGAGTTTAGATTAGAATTAGGAATTTCGAAAAAAACACCTCTAGGACTTAAAAATTCGAAGTATCAATTGCATGTAATATTCTCACATGAAGTTGAAATTCAAAAAATAGAAGATAATTTTCTTCATAGATTAGAATATATGACTCATGTAAGTGATGGTAAGCATGATACTTATACTATTACAAAGGAAAACTTCGAGAGTTATGGTGCTAATTTATTATCAAAAGGGATTGGTGGAAATGGAAGTCCGCTTTTTGTGGGAATGAATAATGCCTATGTAGATATAAAAGATGTCATTAAGTTTTTAGATTCAATAGAATTTAAAGATAAGCACATTGTTATTCTTGCTGAAGAAGACCAATCTAATCAAAATTGGAATGATCAACTCGCAGGCATACGCAGTAACTTATATAGTGCAAGTCATGCTATATTCAGCTCTAATGAAAAAACAATTAATTGGGGAGTTGATGGCAGATCATATAAAATTTTAAAGAAAAATATGCCATGTATTTGGGGTTCAGATGCTCATAATTTTAGCGCTTTTTTTAAAACTAAACATGATCGGTATACATGGATAAAGGCTGATACAACATTCGATGGCTTACTACTAGCCATAAAAAATCCGATAAATCGTATTCATATTGGTGAATCGTGTAAAGAATTAGAAATAGCAAGAAAAAGGATAAACTACACATTTGAAAAAGTGAAAGTTGATTTGAAGGATAAAAGTAGAAAATCTAAAGTGTGGTTTGATATTGAGTTAACTCTAAATCCGTTTTTAGTGACTATAATAGGAAATAAAGGGTCAGGGAAAAGTGCGCTCTCTGATATTATTGGATATTTGGGTAATTCATATAATTCTAGTGATTACTCTTTTCTTAGTACGGATAGATTTCTCAGCAAAAGAACAAAATATGGAGATTACTTTAATGCAGAACTCACTTTATGGAATACTGATAAAGTTAAAAAATCATCTTTATCAAATGTGACTGATTACACCAAAAGTGAAATGGTTAAGTATTTACCACAGAAGTATATCGAAGATACATGTAATGATTTAGGAGAATCATTTCAAAATGAAATAGACAGTGCGATATTTTCGTATGTTGGTCCCCAAGAAAAAGGTACTGCTACAACTTTGGCTGACTTAATAAGTCTTAAAACAAAGTCTAGTATAAATGCACTTATAGATTACAGGTCTCAACTAGAAAAAACAAATAATGAAATAAGAAGATTAGAAGATAAAAGTACAAAAATATACAGGCAAGATCTCGAAAATGGGTATAGAAATCAACAGTTAAAATTAAAATCACATTTAGAAAATAAACCTGTAGAGGTAATTAAGCCATCAGATGAGTTTAAGCATGAAAACTCATTAATTATTGATAAAATTTCTAAAAGAATAAACGAAATTGATGTTGAAATATCAAGAACTATAGATCAAGCATCAAAAATCAACAATCAGATTATACGAATTGAAGATTTCAAAGCTGAAACGAAAAAACTTGATGATGATATTAATAATATTAACGCAATGTACCTTGAACTAAGCGTTTTATTAGAACTTGATAAGAAAGATTATGTTAAATTTAATTTCTTTAGTTTAGATCTTGATGAAAAGTATGAAAGTTTAGTGAAAAACAAACTTGCTATCAGCAAGTTATTAAATGACACTAACTTCACTTTGGGCTTAAATAAATTACCAGAGGGGTTAAATAATGAAGTTGAACTTGATAAGCTCCTAGATGAATCATATTCTCTGTATGATAAGAAGGACTATTTGGATTTGTTTATTAAAAGGTTACTCAAGGATGTAAGCGTTGATGAGCAACGTTATTTAGAATATCAAAGTAACTTAAAAAACTGGGAGCAAGTAGCTCAAATGATTGAAGGTAACATTCCTAATACAATCGATGGAGAATCTATAAAAAAATACAAGATGGAATTAGACTACCTTGATAAGGGGATTAAAAGCGATTTGGATTCGCTAAAAAATAGAAGGTTAGAATTCATCTCACACATTTATGATGAATACAATAAAATAATCGATAAATATGCAAATATTTATTCACCGATTCAAGAGAAAATCGATTATATTATGAAAACTGAGATAGAAAAAATCGAGTTTAAAGCTTTGTTTAAGGTTGATGAATCAAGATTAAGAGATAAAATACTTGAATATATAGATACTCGTGCCGGAAGTGATTTCAAGGGAAAATCTGAAGCTAATAAAGTCGTTGATGACTTGATCGGTTCTACAGATTTTAATGATAAAGATTCGATTATCACATTTGTAACAGAACTACTTAGTAAAATATGTGACAATCCAAATGAAATTAAGAAAAGATTGTCTAATCCAATCGAATTTTACAATTATATAACAAAACTTGAATATTTAAATCCAGTATTCTCTATTGTTTCTGGTGATAGAGATTTATCTGAATTGTCTCCTGGCGAAAGAGGTATTGTTCTTTTAATCTTCTACTTAGCTCTAAGCAAAGATAATATACCGCTTGTTATTGATCAACCAGAAGATAACTTAGATAATCAATCAGTTTACTCTCGACTTGTACCAGCAATCATTGAGGCGAAGAAAAATCGTCAAGTAATTGTTGTAACCCATAATCCTAATATTGCAGTAGCTTGTGATTCTGAGCAGGTGATTTTTTGTTCAATCAACAAAGATTCTGGTGAATTAATATATGAAAGTGGAAGTATTGAAAACCCAATTATTAAGAAACATATTTTAGATGTGCTTGAAGGAACAAAACCCGCTTTTGATAAAAGGAAAACAACATACAACTAATTTTTGATCTTTTTATTATACTGTAAATTAATCCACTAATATCACTAATATGAAATTTACTTGAATCTAGTATTGATAAATTTGCACTTAAAGATAGGTTAATATTTCCAGATTCCAAAAGCCACACAAACATGAAGAGTATAAACTTTATAATACATAAATTCTGTGTAATTGTTTTGTCGCGACTAGGTTTTACACCATTACTAAATAACATTCGTGTTTTTAATTCATGTATTTTATTATTTCTTAAGCTATGAACCTAAATTATGAGCTCGATTAATATAGGTTTTATTAGAAGTATCGAGTTGAAAATCTAGTGTAAACTAAACAAAAGAATTCTTTTAATATAGAATAAAAACAATTTTTCTTACTTAATGTGTTACAATAGTGTTAATAAGATGTTAAAAGAGGTAGATAAATGACATATTCAGAGAAAATCAAGAAGCTTCGAAAGGTTTTGCTAATTACTCAACAAGAGTTAGCGGATTTTTTAGGCGTTTCTGTAGTTACAGTAAATCGTTGGGAGAATGGTAAATACGAACCAACAATGAAAGAAAAGAGAAAACTAGCAAGATTATTTAAAGAGAATGGAATAGGAGAATAACCACATGAATAAACAACAATTAGCTTCAAGAATCTGGGAATCAGCGAACAAAATGCGATCAAAAATTGAAGCAAGCGAATATAAAGATTACATTCTTGGTTTCATGTTTTATAAATTTCTATCTGATAAAGAACTTAAATTTCTTAAAGAAAAAGGCTATAGTGATGAAGATATTAAGGAACTGAGTGAAGAAGATACAGAATCAGTTAAGTTTATCCAAAATAATGTTGGTTACTTCATTGCTTATAAGGACCTTTTTTCAACATGGATTGAAAAAGGAATAGACTTTGATGTTAGTGATGTTAGAGATGCACTTAGCGCTTTTGGGAGACTAATTAGTAAAACCCATAAAAAAGTTTTCGATAAGATATTTAAAACATTAGAAACAGGGCTTAATAAGTTGGGTGGATCTGCTGCTGAACAGACTAAAGCGATTAGAGATTTAATACAACTTTTAAAGATTATACCAATGAATGGTAAACAAGATTACGATATTTTAGGTTTTATTTATGAGTATCTAATCAGTAATTTCGCAGTAAATGCCGGCAAGAAGGCAGGAGAATTCTATACACCTCATGAAGTTTCGCTTTTAATGTCAGAAATTGTTGCTGAGCATTTAAAGGATAAAGAAGAAATCAAAATATATGACCCAACTAGTGGATCAGGATCACTTCTTATTAATATTGGTCAATCTATATCAAAACATATGTCGAATAAGAACAATATTAAGTATTATGCTCAAGAACTTAAGGAAAACACATATAATTTAACTAGAATGAACTTGGTTATGCGTGGGATTTTGCCTGACAATATTGTCACTAGAAATGCAGACACTTTAGAAAGTGATTGGCCGTATTTTGACGAATCAGATCCGCTTGGCACTTATGATCCTTTATATGTAGATGCAGTAGTATCTAATCCTCCTTATTCACAAAAGTGGGATAGAGACCATAAAGAATCAGATCCAAGATATGCTGACTTTGGCTTAGCTCCTAAATCAAAAGCAGATTATGCATTTCTTCTTCACGACCTGTTTCATGTCAAACCTGATGGTATAATGACAATTGTTTTACCTCACGGGGTTTTATTTAGAGGTGGAGAAGAAGGCGAAATAAGAAAAAATCTTATTGAAAAGAATCGTATAGATACAATAATTGGATTACCGGCTAATATATTCTTTGGAACTGGGATCCCAACTATTATCATGGTACTTAAAAAGTCTAGTAAAAAAAATACGGATGTTTTAATAATCGATGCATCAAAAGGATTTAAGAAGGTAGGAAATAAAAATCAATTAAGAGCATCAGATATCAAAAGAATAGTAGATACAGTAATTAATAGAGAGTCAATTGATAAGTTTTCTAAGTTAGTAAGCATTGAAGATGTCCGTAATAATGACTACAATTTAAACATTCCTAGATATGTTGATTCATCCGAAGACAGTGAATCATGGGATATTTATTCCTTAATGTTTGGTGGCATTCCAAAAACAGAGTTAAAAAGTCTTGAAAAATATTGGAAAGTTTTTCCAAATCTAAAGAAAGATCTATTCGAAGATATCAATGATTCTTATGTTAATCCAAAGCATGATGATGTAAAAGCGGTTATAAGTCATAATTCAGAAATTATTGATTATTTGAATAGCTTTAAAAATAGTTTCAAAGATTTTAATCATTATATGAGCAACAGATTAATTGAGAATATTATGGACTTAAATATACCAAAAGAGCAGCAAGAAATTAGCAAAGAGATATTCTCTCGTTTAGAACCATTTGGTTTATTAGATAAATATGAAGCTTATCAAGTTTTGGAAGATGAATGGATAAAAACATCAATCGATTTAGAAATCATACAAACAGAAAGTTTTGAAGCAGTAAAAAAAGTTGACCCAAATATGATTATCAAGAAGAAGGATAATAAGGAAGAAGAAGTACAAGATGGGTGGGTTGGAAGAGTCATTCCCTTTGAAATTGCACAACAATATCTTCTTAAGGAAGAACTTAATAGCATTGTTACAAAAGAAAATCGTTTAAACGAACTTGTATCAGAGTATCAAGAAATCCTTGATACTTTCACAGAAGAAGAGAAAGACCTTATCTTCAATGATAATGGGGATAAAATTGATTCATCAAAAGTAAAAGAATACATCAAAGAATCAGATGAGGATTCAAACGATGAAGAAACCTTATTAGCTAGATTATTAAAATATAACGAACTTGTTTGTGAAGAAAAACAACTTAAGAAAGAAATCAAAGAAGAGAATTCTGAGCTTCATAATAAAACAAAAGAAGTTATTGAGTCTCTTTCTGATGATCAAGCAATTGAGTTACTAAAAATCAAATGGGTATCACCATTAATTGCTACTATAGTAAAGCTACCTCAAGTAATCATCAACGACATTTCTAATAAAGTAAAATCATTAAGTGACAAATACAATACCACTCTATCTGAAATTACTGATGAGATAGTAGAAAATCAAACAACATTAGTAGCTCTTATTGATGAACTCGAAGGTGATGATTTTGATATGAAAGGCCTTAGTGAATTGAAATCACTATTAAATGGTGATTAATATGGAACAAACACTAAAACCTGCCTTAAGATTCAAAGGGTTTACTGACACTTGGGAACAGTATAAGTTTGATAGCATTACTTTTCCATCTGGAGTAAAAAACACGGATAACTTGCCTTTAGAAAGCTACTCAATTACTAATGAAGCCGGCTTTATCCCTCAAAATATTCAATTTGAGAATGGCGGAACGATGAGAGATGCAGATAAGAGCATGTACTATATTGTTTCTCCAAGATCTTTTGCATATAATCCGGCAAGGATTAATGTAGGTTCTATAGGATATTATAATCAAAGTAAAAACGTGATTGTTAGCTCACTATATGAAGTTTTCCAAACAACAGACAATATTGATGATAGATTCCTATGGCATTGGTTTAAGGCCGATCATTTCCAAAAACTAATTGAGCAATATCAAGAGGGCGGAGTTAGACTATATTTCTATTATGATAAACTTTGCAAGGGACATTTACCAGCTCCACAATTAATTGAACAACGAAAAATAGGTTCTTTACTAGATAACATAGACTCGCTTATCACCCTTCATCAGCGTAGGTATGACAAGTTAATCAATACAAAGAAGGCACTTCTAGACAAAATGTTTCCAAAAGCAGGTGAAGTGACACCAAAATTACGCTTTAGAGGATTTGCTGACACTTGGGAACAGTGTGAACTGGGACAATTAATATCTAAAGGTGGTTCTGGTGGTACACCAACTTCGACGAATCCTAACTACTATAATGGAAGCATACCGTTTCTAAGTATTACAGATATCACTAACTCTAATGGTTATATTTATAATACCGAAAAGAGCATTACTGAACTGGGATTAAACAACTCTGCAGCTTGGTTAGTACCAAAAGAAGCCATATCATTAGCTATGTATGCTTCAGTTGGAAAAGTGGCCATATTAAAAGAAAATGTGGCGACATCTCAAGCTTTCTACAACTTGGTTATTGATGATTTGAGTACAAGAGATTATATATTTCATTTCCTAAAGAAAATGGATATGAGCAGAGCATGGGATAGTCTTATTTCGACTGGAACACAGGCTAATCTTAACGCAGAGAAAGTTAAAAAGTTAACAATGACTATCCCCGCAGATATTGATGAACAATCAAGGTTAGGAACGCTATTCAACAGCATTGATTCTCTTATCACACTTCATCAGTGTCAGTATGAAAAACTTAAAAAACTTAAAAAAGCACTATTTCAAAAAATGTTTGTTTAGAAAGGATGAAACGAATATGGCATTTGATAATGAATCAATATTTGAGAAAGAACTCATATCTGTTTTATCCCAATATGGATGGGAAAAGGATATAATTAAAAATCCAACCGAAGAAGATTTGCTTAAGAACTGGGCTAATATTCTCTTTATTAACAATAGAGAAATTGATCGCCTAAATAATCAACCGCTTACTGCTTCAGAAATGCTACAGATTCTTGAACAAATTAATTCTCTGAGAACACCAATAAAATTAAACGGTTTTATAAACGGGAAAACTGTATCTATAAAAAGAGACAATCCTAAGGATAAATTACACTTTGGTAAAGAAATTAGTTTGAAAATTTATGATCGAATGGAGATTGCTGCTGGATCTAGTAAATATCAAATTGTGAGTCAACCGAATTTCAAAACTCCTGGTATTCTTAATGATCGTAGAGGAGATTTAATGCTTTTGATTAATGGTATGCCTGTTATTCATATTGAACTTAAGAAATCGGGTATTCCTGTATCCCAAGCTGCTAATCAAATCGAAAAGTATTCAAGAGAAGGAGCCTTTAGAGGAATATTTTCACTTATTCAGATTTTTGTTGCTATGACACCGGAAGAATCGCTTTATTTCTCTAATCCTGGTGAAGATAACAAATTTAATCCAAACTTTTACTTTCATTGGGCTGATTTTAATAACGAACCTATAAACGATTGGAAAGAATTTACTGCTAAATTATTGTCCATTCCAATGGCACACCAATTAATCGGTTTTTATACTGTCGCAGACAATACGGATGGTCTCCTAAAAGTCATGAGAAGCTACCAATATTATGCTGCATATGCAATATCTGATAAAGTCTCAAAAACTGATTGGACTGCAAGAAACAATCTTGGTGGTTATGTATGGCATACAACAGGTTCAGGTAAAACTATGACCAGTTTTAAGTCTGCTCAACTAATTGCTACTTCAAAAGATGCTGATA
>PGXI01000034.1 GCA_002839125.1 Tenericutes bacterium HGW-Tenericutes-5 | reverse complement strand
GTGTGAAGGTTTTTTATTTCGATTTTAACATAGTCATTTTTATTAAAAGCAGTAAGAATGAAATGAAGGTTAATACTTGTTTCTAGCAATTTTACTTCAACTATGTCTTTGAGTAATAACTCATTAACTATTTTCAAATGTTTAGGTTTTAGGTTTGAAATTACTTCTAGTTCAAGTGCTGATTCCCCTCCGACTATACCTGATAGAACACTCGCTTCTATGCCAACTAAATTGTTTGTGTTAGGCACAGTGACACAGCGAATATTTTTAATCAAATTGCCGCTAACCTCAAGAACTACTTTATCTGGTATTACACCTAGTATTTCTTTAGCCTTAGCACCAGCAAAAGCAATTGAAATTGGTTCTGTACAACCCTTTGCCGGAACCAATTCTTCAGCTAAAATTTCAATATATTCTTCTTCGAAACGACACTTATCCATAATCCACCCTAAAATACATTTTGACTTCTAAAATATCTTAACACAAGCGCTTTCATAAGTCAATTAAAGTCAAGATACATGTAATGTTTACCTTTAATATTTTCCGATATATGGTATAATATTAATCGTTATATTAATTAATGATATGAAAATAAAATAACCTTAACTAAGGAGAATAATATGAACAAAAGAAATGAAATAGCTGAGCTGATATTTCCGAATATCACAGGTACAGTTCAAGAATTAGAAATAAAATATCCTAAACGACCTTTAAGTGATGATGCTATAGTAACAAGATTCGCACCATCACCTACAGGCTTTTTACACACGGGATCTTTATTTACCTCACTTGTTAGTTGGCGCTTCGCAAAACAAACAAACGGTGTTTTCTTCCTGCGCCTTGAAGATACTGATCAAAAAAGAGAAATCAAGGGTTCTGGAGATAGACTAATTGAACAATTGCTAATCTTTGGAATAACCCCAGATGAAAGCTTTTTACATGAAGGAAACTATGGCCCTTATATCCAATCTCAAAGAAGACTAATCTACCATACAGTGATTAAAGAAATGTTAATTAAAGGATTGGCTTATCCGTGCTTTTGTACACACGATGAATTGAATGAAATTAGAAAAGAGCAAGAGGCAAAAAAAGTATTACCAGGATATTATCATGAATATGCAAAATGTAGATACTTAACAGATGAAGAAGTTATCGAAAAATTAAAAAATAAAGAGGATTATGTTATTAGATTTAAGTCATTAGGTAAACTTGATGAGAAGGTTGTTTTAGAAGATGCAATTAGAGGTAATATCGAGTTTCCAAAAAACATTCAAGACATCGTTATAATGAAAAGCGATGGGTTGCCAACTTACCATTTCGCTCATGTTGTCGATGACCATTTCATGAGAACGACACATGTTACCAGAGGTGAAGAATGGGTTCCTTCGGCACCAATTCACCTTGAAATATTTGAACAATTAAATTGGCAAAAGCCAGTATTTTGTCATTTTCCAGTAATCATGAAATTGGACGAAGACAAGAGAAGAAAGTTATCCAAACGTAAAGACGCAGAAGCCAGCGTTGATTATTTCTTGGAAAAAGGGTACCCAATTGAAGGTTTTCTTGAATACCTTATGACATTAGCTAATTCTAATTTTGAAGAATGGCGATTAGCTAATCCAAAGAGTGATATCTTTGATTTCAATCTTGATTTTTCAAAAATGAGTTTGGATGGCGCATTATTTGATTTGGAAAAAGTTAAATCAATTTCTAAAGAAGTTTTGGGTAACATGACCAAAGACGACTTTACAAATAAAGCTTTGATGTATGCTAGTGAATATGATTTAGAACTAAAAAACATTATTGAAGAAGACTTAGAATACTTTAAATCCATTATCAATATCGAGCGTGAACAAGAAAAACCAAGAAAAGATTATGAGAAATTTAGCGATATCCTACCAATTATCAATTTTATGTATGATAAATATTATTATGATTTAAGCAATCAAGTAATATTTAATGAAAGATTCAAAAAGGATTTTATCATCGAACTTTTGAAAGAGTATAGAGATAATTTTGATTTGAACCTTGATCAAGAAAACTGGTTTAATGGCATGAAAGAATTAGCGCTTAATAAAGGATTTGCACAAAGAGCTAAACAATATTCAAAAGAACCAGACAAGTTTGTTGGACATATCGGAGAGTATGCAGAAATTTTAAGACTAGCAACATGTGCTAAAACTAGTACACCAAACTTTTACGATGTTTTAAGAATTCTGGGTAAAGAAAAAGTAATTGAAAGAATTAATCATACAATAACCTTGCTCAAAACAAAATAGTTAAAGAAAAAGTGAAGATTTAGTCTTCGCTTTTTATTTATAAAAATTTACAATAATTTTGAGTTTTTGACTTGTATTTTCTTGTCCAGTTACTATATAATGTTTATAAGAATGATTAATTCATCGGAAGATAATTCCGGTGAGTTATTTTATTTACTAGTTAGCCGATTTTTTCTAAAATCGAAGAAAATAAAAGGAGATTAATTATGACGAAGTATGTTGTTAAACGCAACGGTGTAAAAGAGAAATTTGACATATCAAAAATCGCAAACGCAATGCATAAAGCATATCTAAGTGTAGGTGAGGAAATTACATATGAGGAATGCTTAGAGCAAGCTAAGTTTATAACTAAAGACCTTTTACAAAACGGAACTGAAATCTCAATTGAAAACATCCAAGACTGTGTTGAGTTATATTTGATGGATACAAAAAAATATGAAACGGCTAAGGCTTACATCAAATATCGTGAGAAACAAAGACTTGATCGCGAGAATCCTTGGAGTGACAACGATGAACGCCAAGACATGATTTTACAAAAGTATTTATTAAATAACGAAAGTAAAAAAGACTTTATAAAAAGAGTAGCTATAAAAAGACCAGCACTAGAAAAGATACTTCGTCACAAAGAAGCCATTTTTGGTGGAAGAAATCTTTATGCTATTGGTAGAGAAGGAAATATTACCGGAAGTAATTGTTATGTAACAGAAGATCCTGAAGATAATCTTGAAAGTATTTACAAAGTTGATTATCAAATAGCTAGAACTTATAGTTATGGCGGCGGTCAGGGTATGAATCTTTCTAAGATTAGACCAAAGGGAGCTAAGGTTAATAATAGTTCGAATACAACACCTGGCGTGATTGTGTTTGCGGAAAAATACTCTCATACCACTTTAAACACTCAACAAGATAATCGTCGTGGAGCTTTAATGTTGGTATTAAATATCGATCATCCTGATATTATTGATTTTGTAACAACGAAACTTGACTTGAACAAAATTAATGGAGCGAATATCTCAATCGCTTTAACAGATGATTTTATGAACGCTGTTGAAGCTGATAAAGATTGGGTTATGAAGTTTGAAACTCCTTATGAATTTATTGAAAAGAAATTGAAAGCAAGACAACTGCTCGAATTAATCGCTTATTCAGCTCATACTATGGGTGACCCTGGAATTATGTTCATTGACAAGATGAATGATTATCATTTCCTTAGCGAATATGATGAAGTTAAATTTACCGCTACTAATCCATGCGGAGAACAACCTTTAATGGCTCATGGTTCATGTAACTTAGGTAGCGTAAATCTTAATGCTTTTGTAAAAAATGCGTTTTTGGATGATGCCTATTATGATTGGGAAAGATTTGATCACGTAGTTGAAGAAATGATTTATTCCTTAGACGATTTATTAACTCTACTTGGAAATCGTCATGCTTTAAAAGAACAACGAGACCATGTTAAGAAGTATCGTGAAGTAGGGCTTGGAGTCATGGGATTAGCCGATTTAGCATTAAGCCTGAAATTACCTTATGGGTCAAAAGAGTTTTTAGATTTTCTTGATAAATTAATGAGCAGAATGATTAATCAAGCAACTAAGGCAACTGCTTTAAATGCAAAAGAAAAAGGTGCATTTCCAGCATTTGATTATGAAAAAATCTCATCATCAAGATTCTATAAAACTGTAATTTCTCCAGAAGTTGATGAGTTGGTGAAAAAGTACGGAATGAGAAACTCACGTTTACTAAGTATTGCTCCGACTGGATCAATATCGAATATTCTTGGTGTAAGTGGAGGCGTTGAACCATTCTTCCAAATATCTTACACAAGAAGAATTATCTCCTTATTTGAAGAAGAAAAGAAAATTACTGTTTGGGAAAAAACCCCTCTAGCAATGGCTAAGACATTGGATATATTGCCAGATGATTTACCTGAATGGACAAAGATTACTTCTCAAAACATCAATTTTGAAGATCGTGCAAATGTTCAATCAGTGATTCAAAAATATGTTGATACAGCAATTAGTTCAACTTTTAATATTCCAAATAGCGCTACAGTAGAAGATGTAATGAATATTTATACAACTGCTTGGAAAAAGAATCTTAAAGGTGCGACAGTCTTTAGAGATCGTTGTGCAAAGATTGGTATTTTATCAGGTTTGAATGCGGAAACAAAAGATTTAAATCCAGGAGTACCTCCTAAAATGCATGTCGAAGAAATTTGGACTAATAAAGTTCTAAACAAGAAAAAAGAATATATTACTCATGTAGTTATTGAAAATCAAGAGTATAAACCGGAAAAAATGGAAAAAGAATTATGTCCAATGTGTCACTCTGTACTGATTAAGAAACAAGGTTGTATTCAGTGCAGTAACGACCTTTGCGACTATGAAAAATGTTCAATCTAAAAACTAAATTAAACCAGCGGATTAAACTGCTGGTTTTATTTTTTGCTTTCATGTTATAATATTTTTGTGAGTTTTGAAAAGGTGAATTTATGATTAGTAAAAAGATAACTTCATTACGTAAAGAAAAGAAACTTTCAATTGAAGAATTGTCTAAAAAACTTAATATAGCGCCTGAAGTTATTACTAAATGGGAAAATGGCGATTTAAACCCAGAGATATCTGATTTAATCAAGCTTTCTGAGTTCTTTGACATCTCAACTGACTTTTTGTTAGAACAGACTAACAAGCGAAATTTCACTTATTATGAAAGGGAAATAAAACCCGAGAAAAAGCTTGAGTTGTATCATGTTATCGCGATTATATTTCTTACGCTTTCCTGTTTAACTATTATTACATTCATAATTGTTAGTATATTGGAACCAAGAATGTACTTTGATCTAACTACAAATACAAACTATGAAGGTATTGCCGCATACTGGAAGGCATATATTGAGGTGAGGATAGGCTTGATTATAAGTCTTATAACGCTTTTTATTTCTTTAGTTGTTCTTTTTTTACCGAATAAAGTTATTAAATATTTTACCAAGAATTAATTATTATAAAATACGAGGATTATATGGATACTTTCATTTTTGCGATTAATGCAGTTCTACCGATAATTTTACTTATTATTTTGGGATATATCTTAAAAAAGACTGGCTTTATAAGCGAAAGTTTTTTAGACGTTGGTAATAAATTAGTTTTTAGAGTAGCTTTACCAGCGCTTTTATTCTATAACATTTACTCTGTTAGTGGCTTAGAAGATATCAACTGGTCAGTAATGTTATATGCGGTTATTGGAATACTAATATTACTTTTAATCGGGATTTTATTTGCAAAAATATTTATCAAAAAGCAAACTCAAAAAGGAGTATTAATTCAGACAACACTAAGGGCTAATTTTGCGATTATTGGGATTCCTTTAGCTGAATCAATTGGCGGCAGTATGGCAGTTGCGAATGTCGCATTAATTTCATTAGTTGCGATACCGATGATGAGCGGATTATCAGTAATTGTACTTGCTTTAGCGGTGCACGACAAATCTTTAGGAAATCCTTTTAAGATGGCTTTTTTAAAAGTTATTAAGAATCCTTTAATTATTGGTGTAGGAGTTGGGTTATTAGCTCTTTGGATAAGAACTTTTATTCCAATTGATTCAGTTACAAACGAACTTGCTTTTTCTTTTAGTAGAGATCTAAAATTCTTATATACACCGATTAAATGGCTAGGACAAATAACTTCACCTCTAGCTTTAATTGTTCTTGGTGCTACCTTTAAGTTTGAAGTAATTAATGGATTAAAGAAAGAAATTATGCTTGGAACCCTTTTAAGAAGTTTCTTGGTCCCTTTAGTTACACTTGGACTAGCAATTTTTTTATCAAGAAAAACCACTCTTTTTGCTTTTGATAATAATGTTTATCCAGCCTTGATTTCTTTGTTTGCCTCACCTACTGCAATTACAAATGCTGTTATGGCAAAAGAGATGAAATCAGATGAAAACCTCGCTGTGCAACTTGTTGTTTGGACAACAATCGCATCAATCATAACGATATTCGCAGTGGTGGTTATATTTAGAACGTTGGGATTAATATAAAAAAATAAGTCTTATCCATTCTCGGATAAGACTAAATTTTTAAATAGATTTCAGTGTTTTCTGTGTCTTTAATAACAATGCCTTCGGAAGTTTCCTTATAGTTTAATTTTTTTGTTTCAAGTTGATTGACTGTATGGATATATTTTTCACAGTTAGGATAACTTAAAGTAAAAGATTTCAATTTTGGTTGTTCACTTAAATCTAGAGATCTTTTCTTCCACGAGTTAATCGCCAAATGATGATGATAATTTTTATCACTCATGAAGATGGCGTTATAGATATCTTCATTTGTTATCTTAAAACCAATAATCTCGTGATAGAAATCTTTAGCTCGATCTAAATCACTGACTTGAAGATGTAAATGGCCAATTACTGTTTCTGTCGGAAGCCCAATAAATAGATTGTCAGCTTCAGTTTCGTAATAGACACCACGATAATCAAATGGCATTGTATCCATTTTTATATAGTTCTCAGAAATTGTCCAAGAAGTGTCATCTTTATCACATGTTATTTCGATACCGATACCATCAGGATCTTTCAAGTAAATTGCTTCACTAACTAAATGATCAGCGGCACCATCAATTTCGATTTGCTTTTTGATTAAATGATGTAAGAATTTACTCAAATCCTTCCTTGAAGGTAGTAGTAATGCAAAGTGATAGATATTCATGTTATTTTTTTTATTTACAGATTTGTCTTCATAAAGCCTTATTAATTCTCGTGAGTTATCAGTCGATAAGGAAACATAAGTTTCGTTTTGATTTAAGATATTGAACCCGAGGCTATTAAGGTAGAAATCTAAGCTTTTTTCGAGATTTTTCACAGATAAATCAACCCTTGAAACATGGATTGCATCTTGATGATAATAGTAATTCATTTAAATTTCACTCCTTTGATGTTATTATACATAAAAATTCAGAAAACACCTTGTGATATGCTTTAAATTTTGCGTTAAGAAAAATAAAAAATTAAGTAAAAAAAAGTTGCATTTTAGTTAAATGTTTGATAATATATATATCGGCCTTTAATTTAGGATATGCGATTAACCCTTTTATCTGCAAAATGCATAATCCAACAACTTATGGCGACTAATGCGCTCATAGCTCAATTGGATAGAGCGTTTGACTACGGATCAAAAGGTTTCGGGTTCGACTCCTGATGAGCGCGCCATTTTATACGGGAAGTAGCTTAGCTTGGTAGAGCGCCTGGTTTGGGACCAGGAGGTCGCAGGTTCGAATCCTGTCTTCCCGACCACTAAAAAACAAAAGACTAAGGCAACTTAGTCTTTATTTATTAAAAGGACCCTTAGCCAAGTGGTAAGGCACGGGACTGCAACTCCCTCACCGCCGGTTCAAATCCGGCAGGGTCCTCCAGATTTTTTAAATACAAAAGCGCTAAATATAGAGCTTTTAAAATATATCAGTTTTGATGTATTCAACGGATGACAGCTAGGGAGTGAACAACTCCCCACGCTGTCTTTTTTTATAAAAAATTAACTGGAGAGTGCTTGGCATGTTCTTGCTTCAGTTCATCATAGCTCTTATGAAGGTATCTTTGGGTCATTCTCAAAGTTGTGTGACCTAAGAGTTTCTGAACATGAATTATATCAGCGCCATTGTTAAGACACATAGTAGCGTATGTATGTCTAAACTTATGAGGACTTATCGATACATTATCAGGTATCTTTAAGTCTTCTTTTATTTTTTTTACAAGCCAATTAATCTTACTGTCTGTAATTTGTTTATGATTTAAGGTATTTATAAACAAATATTCACTAAGCTTAGGCATGATATTCAAGTACTCATTAAGAACTTCGATTGTCTCTTTAGATAGAAAAATATACCTGTTCCTATTCGTTTTTGTGTGAGTTAAGTATATGAAGCTCTTATCCAGGTTGACGTTTTCTGTTCTAATATTGATTAATTCTCTACGTCTTATACCTGTATCAATAAGAAGTAGAAATATTAAGTGATTTTGAATATTGATAGCAGTTCTTTCTTGAGATCTAAGGTGCTTAAATATACGCTTTAGTAGATTCTTGTCAACAGTAACAGTTTCAATGTCATCGTTAGGAAGCTTTTCAAAATTATTCAATGGATTCTCGTTAATATAACCTAACTTATGACAATAATTCAGACAGTATCTTAAGCAATCAACACTTTTATTTATAGTATTATTCTTAAGACCTCTAGACTTTTCTTGGCTGACATACTTGTAAATGACATCATTAGTAATTTGAATAACTGAGTAAACACCTTGGTTGATCAGAAACTCCTTAATTTTGGTTAAGAACTTTCTATAGTAGTTTACTGTATCTACCTTAGTGGTTGAAATGCTTTTATTGATAAAAAGCTCGATAGCTTCATCAATAAAAATAGTTTTGTGATCATACTTAATTAATTCTTTGATAAGGGCTTTAATAGTGGTACTCATAATTTCTCCTTCCTAAGCCCACTTATAAGCAAGAAAAACACAAAAAACTTGTTAATAAACAAGTTTCGATAAGTCTAACTTTTATTATACAACATTTTTTTAAAAAATAAAACAGAGGGAAGTATTTATGGAAAAAGAAAGAGAATTATATCTTAATCCAAACGGAAGAGACATGTGGCTCATTCTGGATCAAGACAAGAAACGTATCAGAACAATCGATATTAAGACTCAGAAGGTTACAATCTATCCATTCTTAACTAAGAAGGATGCAAAAGCTAATTATCAATGTTGGTTAGATAATCAAGCTACCAGGTTACCAACTACTTTTATAGTCAGATCAGAAGAATATCTGAGACCACATATGAAATCTACTATAAAAGAGCTAGGACTTCCAATTCCACAAAAAGAGCTGCTAAAAGAATATATTGTATTTCATAGAGCAGTGAATGGTTACGTATTCATGAACATTGAAAACTTCACCAACTCTATCCTACCAGAACTTACTTTTAATGACATAAATAGAATTAACGTTGAAACTAAGATTTCTAAGCAAAAAAACACATATGACGAAGTCCATGAACTACATCAGGGAGCTTTAGTATGAACAAATATTTTAAAGATAATGGATCTAAACTACTAGAAGAAATACTAGCTTCTGAACAAGCATCTCTAGACGGCGGAATCATTTATCCAACACATCCAGAAGAGAGATTCTACTTTCAAGATAAAGACGTGTACGTAGCTGTAGATAATGTTGATTGTCAATGTTTCGTTGAAGAGTTCGATTCAGCTAAAGAAGCTATCGATTGGCTAAAAGAATATGAGGTTGAAGAATATGTCGAAGATAAAATTTGATTGTCTGTTTCTAATAAATGAAGAAATAATCGAATGTTCATGTTGTAAAGACTTAAATTGTAGGAATTGTCCATTCTATAGGGATAAGAATGACAAAGAGAAGAACAAAACTACTGTTACATTCTTAAATTGGTATAAAAATCGTTACTATCCGAATTCACATACACTAAAGGATTAATATTGATCCTTTGAGTGAGTCGATAAACTCATCATATTTTCCTCTGATGATGTCATGATTGGGTTTTCCCTCCTATTTTCTCAATCATATCGATTCACTCAAGCGATCAATTCTTATTTTTCAATTTTTCGGCGGAATGGAACCGCCAATAAATTGTCGGTTCTATATATTGAAATTGTATAGAAAATGTCTTTCGACATTTTTTCAATGGTATTTCTATTTTATAGTTTCTTTCTTTTGTTTTAAAATGGACGCCGCCACGGTCGGCTTCGGCTTTAGCGAGAGTAAATATAGCATTTATCTTATCTATTATGATTTGATTAATTATCTAGAAAGGAGTCAAGATATATGAGCTTTGATAGACATTTCAATGAAATACAACGTTCTAATTCACCAGAATACTCTCCTTCTCTTTTAGAATATATGAAGTCTGTATATGAAAGATTTAATATATCCATGGCTTCTTTCTTCTCTTCTGGATACACTAGCTCAGAAGAGCTAATCAAGGCTAAAATCAATGATTCAATAAGAAAACAACATCGTTTACAGTTTCATAACGTAGGACATAACCCTTGGCTACGTTATTTTTCCATGGATAATCATTATCCTTGGTTACAACTAGAACAATACTTAATTCAACATATGTACTCAATTAATAAGTCAGAGAGTCACATCTCTAATAAAAGGATAGCTATTGCTTTAGGTTGGATTAGTAAGAATGAATCTGATCCAGAAGTTATCAGAAAAGCATCTAGAAAAGTGACTGATAATCTTAATATTCTTAAGACAGTCAGAAAATCATTCAACATTGAACAAAAATATAACTACGGTAAAAAAGGCTCATATCACTTAATTACAGCTGACTGGTTAGTGATCATGAACTTATATCAATCTTATAGCTTAGAAAAAGGACAATCGATTAGATTTAGAAAGTCGATTAAATATCGAATTATCTCTCTAATCAGTAAATTTACAAGAAAGTTCAGCAACGCCCTAGCTGAACTCATGAAGAAACAAAAACGCTACTTAAAAGAATTACTCAATTTTAATCTTGAGGACTTCCAGGATCTAAAATTATATCTCTTTAATGTATTTGATTATTACTGGGATATTATCGTTCCAGATAGTAAAAAAGGCTTATTCATTCCAAATTATCATGATGATGATAAAACAATCATTCTAGAGATAAAAGATAGAGTATTATATGATGAATTAGATTTTGCCAGTGTTGATTTAGGCTTTAAAGATAAATGGGGTATAAACTTGAAGTTAGTAGCGAACTTCTAACATATAAAAACAAGCTCTACTTGATTGTAGGGCTTATACTCATGATTAAGTACATAGATTTTAGTGAGCTCTCCATGGAAGAGTTCTTTTTTTTGTTTGTATTTTTAAAAAGTCGTATATGATAGTTTTTAAAAGTTGTAGGTGATATATGAAAGTCGTAGGTGATATATTGAAAGTCGTTGTTCAATAACTGTTTTTAGTGGTTTTAATTAATAGATATCTAATAATTCTTTAATAGATGCAACTGTGTTGCTCTTATTATATTTTATAAAAAAAAGAGAATCTGTTTTATCAGACTCTCAAATTATTAGTTAAAAGGTTTATAATCTAGTACTCCTATATTTGTTACTAGATCATTATAGATTTCTTCGCCAGTAATTTTTCCATGTTTAAAATCAATATACATTTTCAATAAACAATCAGAAGATACTAAAGAAAGTTCTTTCTTTTTAGCGAAGGCAATCATTTGATTAGGAAAATAATCTTGCCTTTTAACTGGATCGATTTCAGCAAAAGCGTTCATTACGAGAATCCCTTTGGGTTCATAACCTAATTTAGTCATTTCTTCCATTTTCCATTTTTCCAACTGCGAGCAGTCCTTTTCGCTGGCTGATTTTGTTAATCTGCCTTTAATCTCGATTACTGACTTGATTTTTGGGTCAATATAAATAATTTTATCCACTCGGTTTTTGTCATCACTATCCTCTACATTTATTCCAATGTCTTTTAAAATCGTTTCCACAACATTTTCTAAATGAGTTCCTTGAGTAAATAAGATAGATTTAATATAGTTTAGCTTCTCTAGTTCATCATTTAAATTGCTTATTTCTTTTTCGATTTTATTTTTATTAACTGTCTTTTCTTCAATGCTTTTCAATACTTGTTTCTCGTTAAAAATGTGTAGTTTTTTAC
>PGXI01000144.1 GCA_002839125.1 Tenericutes bacterium HGW-Tenericutes-5 | reverse complement strand
ATGCTCATATTGTCCTCCTATTTTTATATAAATGACTTCCGTTTCAAGTAAGTTTAAACACATTATATCATTGTCTTACTCATATATCAATAGTTTTCTTACTTTTTTAGTAAGTTTTTTAATCTATTGATATTTTAGGAATTTAAGTGATATAATCTTATCAAGGAGTAATGAGTATGAAAAACAATTTAAAAAGAATACGAATTGCTAACAATGTTACTCAAAGTGATTTAAGAAAAAAGCTCCATATAAATGAGGCTTCTTTGTCTAGAATGGAAAATGGTAATCAAAGAATTACAGATGAGCAAATCATTGCTTTTGCTGATTTTTTTGATGTATCTACTGACTATTTGCTTGGAAGAGAATGGCATGATCCAGAAACTACAGTTTATAAAACAGTTGATTTTAATATAAAAGATGTATATAAAAAGTTACAAGCGTATTCAAAAACCGAGTTGATTGAATTGAGAGGAGCTATCGATTTTATATTAGAAACAAAATTCACTCCAGGGGATAATGGGCAATTAATTAAGAACAAGATAGATGAATTAATAAAAACCAAATAGTTATATTCATTTTGTTCGCCTCTAATTAATAAGAACGAGAGGATGAAGTATGACTGAGTATTTTTTAAAATTACTGACTAGCATTGAAAAGGAGCTTGAAGAGTTAAAAAGCTACTTTCGTGGAAGAAAAAAAGCCGCTGACATCTTAGGCAATCCTGAGAATAAGGCGGCTTTTAAATTTAATGTTGAGGAAAATTGTTTTGAAATACTAGATAACATGGACCCAGATGAATTAATTGAGAAAATCGAAAACGGATCAATCGATGAGAGTGTTACTACTATGGCTACAGTTTCAGGAGAGGAGGAAGAACTGATCAAGCCAAAGGAAGGAACCATCCGTAGAAGAAACGATGGAAGATGGGAAGGCCGGTACTACTATAATCATGTACAAAGAAGCGTATTTGCTTCGACACAAAAGGAATGTTTGGCTAAGTTAAAGAAGGCTATTATTGATCGCAATAGAGCGATTAAGAATCTAGAGAATTCTAGAAACATCAACCTGGATACTTGGTTTGATTCATGGCTAAAAATCTATAAACCAAAGATTAAAGAACAAAGCCGGTATGCCATTTCTTCCAAATATGAGAAGTACATTAAGAAAAAATTAGGCAAGCGAAAGGTCGCTGCAATAACTACGATGGATCTACAGGTTATTTTTAATGACATGGAATTTCCAGTCGCTAGAAAAAAATTATATACATACATGAAAGATGTATTCGATAAAGCTAGAGTCAATAAGATCGTATACGATAACGTCATGGAAGGAGTTGTCCTATTCAATGATCATAGAGTTAAGAAGGGATTTGTACCTGAGCCGGAAGAATTACAAAGGTTCCTGGATTACCTGGAGACTGTACGTCCGGAGCTAATGT
>PGXI01000143.1 GCA_002839125.1 Tenericutes bacterium HGW-Tenericutes-5 | reverse complement strand
GTCAATGGGTGCTGCGACAATACTTTTAGAACAAGAACTAGATGATAGAGTTAAGTTTTGTATAAGTGATTGTGGATATAATGATTTTAAGAAATTTCTATTAGAAAGATTATCTAGATCTCATTTTCCTAAATTTAGTTTCTATTTTATAAATTTCTTTGTAAAAATCATCACTGGATTTTCTTTAGATCAAGTTTCTCCGATAAAAGCAATTAACGAATCAAAGATACCGATTATGTTTATTCATGGTAAACAAGATAAATTAATAGGTTATCATCATTCAGTTGAGATGTATGAAACATATGGCAATAGTAAGAAATTGTTCCTTGCGGATAATAATGCAACTCATGCTTATTCATATTTTAGTGATAAAGATAAATACATAGAAAATGTTAAAGGATTTTTAAAGGAGTATGTTTATGATAAGATATAGCTTTAAATCAAGTTTTGGCAATACTTCTTTGTTCAGCAAAAATAATAAAATCATCAAAATCTTAATCGACTCTGATGTTTTTTATCAAGATGAACCTAATGAAGTTTTATTACTTGCTCAAAAAGAAATTGAAGAATATTTCAGTAATAAAAGAACAGAATTTTCTTTCCCAATTGAGATTGAAGGTACTGAATTTTTTAAAGACGTTTTATTAACGATGAAAAGAATTCCTTTTGGAAAAACTTGGAGTTATTCTGATTTAGCTATTAATTCTGGCCATCCTAAGGCTATTAGAGCAGTAGGCACTGTCTGTAAAAACAATCCTTTACCATTAATTATACCTTGTCATCGAGTTGTCAAGAAGGGCGGAGACATCGGCCAATTTAATGGCGGTGTCGATATGAAAAAAGCACTTCTAAAAATAGAAAAAGTCTTCTTCTAGAAGACTTTTTTTGTTGTATCTCTTTCGATTAATTTAACATCTATGGTTTGGTGGAAATAATCTAACTCTTCACCGTTAATAAGTTTCATCATCGATTTCAAAGCAGCTTTACCAATCGCTTCAGTGGACTGCTCTATAGTAGTCAGTTTTGGTTCTAACATACTTGAAAGTTGAATATTATCAAAACCAATGACTTGAACATCTTCAGGGACTCTCTTTTTAGCTCTTTTAAGTGATTGTATTGCAAGAATTGCTATTATATCTGAATCGCAGAAAATTCCATCGACATCTAAGTGAGCATTAATTTTACTTTCAATATCTAAAGGATCTGGGGAAATAAATGCAAGGTCGTAGGTATGGGTTTGAATCCCCTTTGCTTTTAAGACTGATTGGAATCCAGACGTACGATCTTGAACAGTAACTAATCCGGATGGTCCTCTGAAGTGAATTATATTCTTGCAGCCACTGTTTACTAACTTTTCGGCAGCTAGTTTTCCGCCAAGAAAGTTGTTTGATGTGATTGAAGGTATTTCATCACTTAAATTATGATCAATTTCAATAATCGGT
>PGXI01000033.1 GCA_002839125.1 Tenericutes bacterium HGW-Tenericutes-5 | reverse complement strand
AATTGAAATCAATAAACCTACTTGAAATAAAGACAAACCACTAATCGTTAAATAAATAATTAAATAGGGTTCAAAAAATATCAAACTCTTTAAAAATCCATACATTTCAAATTTAAATATTTGCAATCTAAAATCTTTTAGTTTAGCCATTTACATTCTCCTCATAAAATAGAAAAAAGCATATGCATGCTTTTTTACTTCATCTCGTTGATTTCATTGATGACGCGAGAGATTGCTTTAAAAGCTTCATCTTCATCTTCACCATTAAAAATAATTTTAATGGTTTTATTTGCCGGTACTCCTAAAGACATAACTCCCATGATCGACTTCATATTAACCTTTCGTTCTTGATACTCCATAATCATTTCGGATTGAAAACTGTTTGCTTTTGAAACTAATCTGGTTGCTGGTCTTGCATGTAAGCCATTTTCGTAAGTAATTTTAAATTTACCATCAATCATAATTTCCCTCCACTTATATCTAAATTTATTTTATCAACTATTCCTTGGGCATTAAATGGTAATACCATTTTAACATTTGTTCCTGAAATAAAGATCCCGGTTGCACCAATTTCTTTGAAACCTTCAAGATTAACTACTTCAATTTCTCTCACCTGGAATTTTACTCTATTACCATCAATAGAAGCTTTAACGATATTTTCTAAGCCTCCTAAAAAATATGTAACATCTCCTGTATATTTGAGACCATCTTCTCCATTTTTAGTTTTTGGCTGCATCAACATGATTTTAACTATAACAATAATAGCCACTAAAAATAATATCACTGGCCACCAATAATTTTCATTAAGCCATTCAACGATTGTAAGATTTACTGGATTTAAAAACACATTATTCACCTCATAAAAATATTTTATCATAAACAGCTAAAAAAATATATTGCAATTAAAAATATTCATAATTATTGATTAAAAGTTGCAAATCAAAAGATAATAATATATAATTCTTCTAGTGAAAGGAATTGATAGTATGGCAAAAGTAATTGAAGCAATCATCGAAATCCCTATGGGAACCCAAAATAAGTATGAGGTAGATAAAGAAAAGAATCGCATTAAATTAAACAGAGTATTATATTCAAAAATGACTTACCCAGCTGAATATGGTTTTATCGAAAGAACCTTAGCTGAAGATGGAGACCCTCTAGATATTTTGGTCTTAGCTACCACTCAAACATTCCCTGGATGTATTGTAGATGCTAGAGTTGTCGGCTATTTAGATATGTATGATTCTGGCGAGAGGGATCAAAAAATCATTAGTGTCGTTGATGCTGATCCAAGATTCGAAGATATCCACGATATCTCTGATATAAAGGATTTACAGTTAAGAGAAATCAAACTTTTCTTTGAAAACTATAAAATTCTTGAACCAGGTCATCATGTTCAAGTACTTGACTACTATTGTAAAAAAGATGCTATTAAACTTATTGAATCTTGTCAAAAACGATATACTGAAAATATAACTAAGAAACTTTAAAAAGAAATCACCTCAAAAAAGAGGTGATATTTTTTTTAAGCCTTATGTGTTATTTCTCCGTTTATCATTACTAACTTAGTTTTTGTCATATAATGAAGAGGATGTCCGTTCCAAATAACAATATCTGCATCCTTGCCAATCTCAATACTACCTACACGGTCATCCACATGATTGATTTTTGCGGCGTCAATGGTTACTGCTTTTAATCCATCTAACTCACTTAAACCTTCGCGTACAAAAATTCCCACTTGAGTAAGAGCGTTAGCTAAATGAATCACTGGATGATCAGTCATAATCGCAAACTCAACACCGGCATCTTTTAAAATCTTTGCGGAAGCAAAAGTTTTATTTCTAAGTTCATACTTTGACTTCGAACCTAATGTTGGGCCAATGATAACTCGTTGATTATGATTTTTTAAATAATCCGCAATCAAATGGCCTTCAGTTGCATGCTCAATTGTAGCATTCAAACCAAACTCTTCTATAATTCTAATTGCAGTTACGATATCATCTTGTTGATGAGCGTGAATCTTAACTGGGAACCCTTCAAAAACTCTTGCTAAAGAAGCCCATTTCATATTATATTCTGGTTTCTTTGCTTCTTTGTTCTCTCTTAAATTGTTTTGATACTCAATCAACTTTTCTTGATAATCTTTCGCTTTTTGTAAAGCATCTCTGATTAGAGCGGCTGTTGCCATTCTCGTTGCTGGAGTTTGACTTTTTGAATTATATACCCTTTTTGGATTTTCTCCTAAAGCCATTTTCATTGATGATTCTTTAACAACAACCATGTCATCTACAGTTTTACCAAATGTTTTTAAAACTGTAAATGTCCCACCGATACAATTTGCACTACCAGGACCGGTACAAACCGTTGTTACACCAGATTCCATTGCTTCTTGAAAAGCAACGTCTTGAGGTTTTATAGCGTCAATTGCTCTCATTTCTGGAGTAATAGGTGATGTCATTTCATTACCGTCTGCTCCTTCAAATCCAATTGCTTCTTCAAAAATGCCGATATGACAATGTGGATCAACTACACCAGGAGTAACGAAATTTCCTTCAGCGTCAATTACTTTAACTCCCTTAAAATCTTTTTCATTCAACTTACCAATTTGCTTAATCACCTTACCGTCAACCAAAATATCAACCACTTCATAATTAATATCAGCCATACTAATAAGATTTGCGTTCTTAATCAAATACATTTTTTTAATTCCCACCTTTCATTACTATATTAATAAATAACTTACACCCTTTAATTAATGCATCTTCATTTAAATTGAACTTGCTGTTATGGATATTGTAGTTTTCAATATCTTTATGTTTTACTCCTAACCAAGCGATAGCACCTTTTTTAAGATTGATATATCTCGAAAAATCTTCGGCTCCCATTGATGCTTCTTCTAAAATAGTTATTTTATCAAAAATTTCTTTTCCTGAATTAATAATTTTATCAACAGAATCAATCGAATTTACGGTTGGATCATATCCTCTAATGTACTCTACTTTACATGTCCCATCATGTTTTGTTGCCACGGCTTGCGCGATAACTTTTAGCTTTTTTTCAATTAAATCTCTTACCTCGTTAGAAAACGTTCTTACAGTTCCACTCAAATATGCTTTATCAGGAATAATGTTAAATGTCGTCCCTGACTTAACCATACCTATGGTAACTACTGCGGTTTTAAATGGATCAACTTTTCTTGATACAATTGATTGGATACTCATGATGAAATCAGCTTGCATAACGATTGGATCTACTCCTAAATGCGGATAAGCCGAGTGAGAGCCTACTCCTTCAAACTCAACATTTATTGTATCGGCAGCGGCCAAAGCATTACCATAGTTAATCGCGATTTCACCGGTTTCAAAACCAGGACTTACATGCAAGGCAAAGAACTCCTCAACATCATCAAGTAGATTTGAGTTGACAATATAATATGCTCCTCCAGGGTCAGGTCCTTCTTCAGCTTCTTGAAAGATAAATTTTACCGTTCCTTGCCACTTATCTTTATTCTCAGCTAAATATTTACAAGTTGCTAGTAACATTGAAGTGTGAGCATCATGCCCACACGCATGCATCATACCTTCATTCTTGGATGCAAACTCTAAATTAGTTTCTTCAGTTATGTTTAAAGCGTCAAAATCAGCTCTTAAACCAATGGTTTTTCCTTTTCCATTAAAAATTGTAGCGACTAAAGAATGTTTCCCCACATGCTCGATTTTATCGACTTTAAACCTTTTTAGTTCATCTTCAATGAACTTACTAGTATTAACACAATTAAACCCTGTCTCAGGGTACATGTGTAGATGTCTTCTGACACTGATAAGATAATCATTTAATTCTTTCAATCTAAACTCCTCCTTCAAACTGAGTTAAATACTTAGACACAAAAAATCCGATAACCATTGCAATCAAACCGCCTACAACAGTAAAAATATTGTCTCCTAAATAGATAAGCAAATCATTGAAAATACTTACTTGATCGGAAAACAATGTAGCACTTGTTTGATCCTTAATTTCCAAGAATACTCCGATTATACTTGCAAGGATGAATCCGAGTATTGCAAAATAAGTTTGCTGAGAATATTTTTTTAAAGATATATTAATTAGTTTACTAAACAAAATGATTCCGCCTAAGGCTCCCAATCCAAAAGGAATAATCACTTGGAGATTATAACCGATAGAAGTAAAATCGAAAATATTTCCCACCACATTCGATACAATTGCTGTATAAAAACCTAATACTAACAAAACTGCAGATCCCGATATACCAGGAACAATCATAGTGATTGAAGCGATAGCTCCTAAAGCAAATAATAATAAATATGTCCAAAGAGAGAAATCAAAATAACTGATGCCAGCATTATTAGAAGTTTTATCTAAAATAATAATCGCTATTAACAATCCAAATGATACTAGAAATGAAATGATTAGACTTGGAGAAAGTTTGGTAACTTCAGACTTTTTATAGACAAACCTAATACCACCAATAATAAGTCCGATAAAAAATAATAAGACAATGAATGAATTCCAATCTAAAAGAATCGAAACCAGCTTAGCTAATAAAACAACGCTTAATCCAATGCCAAGAAAAATTGGCAATAGATACATAAATGACCTTTTAAATTGTTTAAACAAATTATCAATACTATCTAATATCCCCTGATACACCCCTAAATAAATTGCTAAAGTTCCACCACTAACACCAGGAATAATAAAGGCGATACCGATAATAAACCCTTTTAACAATAAAATAAAAAACATTATTTCACCTCATTTACATAATCGCCGATTAAATCATAACCATATGATGTTGTGATTAAAACATTTACAAAATCACCGATTTGTAACTCTTTCTCAGATTGAAAAACAATCATTCCATCAATATCATCAGGAGCGAAAGCGAAAGATCTTCCATAATAAAATTTTGACTCCGGATCATAATTTTCTACTAAAACCTGATGAACCTTATTAACTTGCAATCTATTATTTTTTCTAGTTATTTTTTTCTGTAATTTCATAATTTTGTCCATTCGTTCCTGTTTAACTTCTTCAGGAATCTCATCTTCAAAATCATAAGCTGCGGTATCTTCTTCTTTAGAGTATGTAAATACACCTAAACGATCAAATTCAACTTCTTCAGTAAACTTAAGCAACTGATTAAAATCAGCTTCAGTTTCTCCAGGAAAACCAACAATATACGTGGTTCTAAGAATCGCTTCAGGCATCATGTCTTTTATCTTCTTAAATAATCCTTTAAGGAACTCTTCATCTCCTCTTCGATTCATTCTTTTTAAAACCTTAGAAGAGATATGTTGAATAGGAATATCAAAGTATGGGGCTACTAATGGATTATTCTTAACCTCAAGAAGCAACTCATCAGTGATTTCATCAGGATATAAGTAAAGAACCCTAATCAATTTAACCCCTTTTATCATTGATATTTCTCTTAAAAGTTCTGGTAGTAAACTTCTTTTTTCTGGATTTAAATCTCTACCGAACCTAGTTGTATCTTGAGAGATTAGATTGATTTCTTTAGCACCTTGTTTTACTAGTTTTCTGCATTCACTAACTACTTCCTCAAGTGGACGGGAACGGAATTTCCCCCTGATTAGCGGAATTGCACAATATGTACAATTGTTGTTGCAACCTTCGCCAATTTTAACGTAAGGTGAAAATTTTGAAGTGGCTAGTAATCTATTTTCATACTTTAAAGGTAAAAACTTTAATCCCTCTTGATTAAATACCTCATTCAATATTAAATGAATTTTTGGATAATCAGCTAAAGTTATAACCCGATCTATAAAAGGCATTTCTTTTAATAGCTGTTCTCGATACCTTTCGGCATAACAACCAACCACTATAAGTTTCTTGCCATATCTACTCATCTCTTTAATTGTTTCTCTTGACTCTTCTTTTGCGGGTTCAATAAAACCGCAAGTATTAACAAATATAGCATCTGCTTCTTCTTCATTTTGTACTATTTCACAACCGGCATTTTCTAAGATTGCTAGAATCATTTCCGAGTCAACTAAGTTTTTTGCACAGCCTAAACTTATAAAACCAATTTTCATATTTTACACATCCTTCATATACAGTAAATATTATACAGTTTTTATAACTGCTTTAAAAGAAAAAAGAGGAAAAATCCTCTTTTTATGTTGGTTGATTTAAAAACTGTGAATTATACAAATCGGCATAAATACCGTTTTTGTCTAAAAGTTCTTTGTGATTACCTTGTTCAACTATTCTACCGTTATTCATTACCAAGATTGTATGAGCTTTCTTTATCGTTGATAAACGGTGAGCGATTACGAAACTTGTCTTGCCTTCCATCATGAAAGTCATTGCATTTTGAATATAACTTTCAGTTCTTGTATCAACGCTTGAAGTTGCTTCATCAAGGATTAAAATCTTTGGATCGAATAGAATCGCTCTAGCAATTGTTAAAAGCTGTTTTTGACCCTTAGAGATATTATCTGCATCTTCTTTTAATACTGTATCGTA
The DNA here is from genome assembly GCA_002839125.1 of Tenericutes bacterium HGW-Tenericutes-5. Classification (GTDB taxonomy): domain Bacteria; phylum Bacillota_I; class Bacilli_A; order Izemoplasmatales; family Hujiaoplasmataceae; genus UBA2289. The sequence continues at coordinate 6,065 of PGXI01000033.1, read as the reverse complement.
TCCTTTTGGTAAGGTTTCAATATAATGATGGACATGCGCTTGTTTACAAGCTTTGATAATCTCTTCATCAGTTGCGTCTGGTTTACCAAAAGCCACGTTTTCTTTTATTGTACCTGAGAATAACCAAGTGTCCTGTAACACCATGCCAAATTGCTTTCTAAGAATTGGTCGTGGGTAATCAGTAGACTTAACACCATCAATATAAATTCCACCATTATTTACTTCATAGAACCGCATCAATAAATTTACTAAAGTTGTTTTCCCAGCACCAGTTGGTCCAACGATTGCAATTTGTTTTCCTGGCAATACTTCAAGATTCAAATCTTTAATCAGTTCAGTATCTTCACTGTATGAAAAATCAATATCTTTAAATTCCACATGTCCTTTGAAATCATAATTATTTACTTCATTTAAAGCAAAATCTTGGTTTTCTTCTGCTTGATCAAGAACTTCAAAAATTCTCTCGGCACCAGCTATTGTTGATTGGAGCTGATTGATTACATTGGCTATATTTAAAATTGGATTAACAAAGTTTTTTTGATAAGTAATAAAGATTGTGATGTCTCCAACTAACAATGGGTTTGTCGCTCCTGCTAAAATACCACCAACTATAACTACAGCAACATAACCAATATTTGAAATAAACTCCATAATCGGTCTAATCAAACCGCTTAAGAATTGAGCGTCTCTCATATCAACTGCTAATGATGTATTAATATCTTGAAACTCTTCAAAAGATTCGTCTTCTTTACCAAACAACTTGACAATTTTGCTGGCAGAGAAAACTTCTTCAATATGACCGTTTAAACTACCTAATTGTTTCTGTTGACGAATGAATTTTGATTGAGATTTCTTAGCAATTGTTGAAGTTGCTAAGATGAACAGAGGTAAAATTAAAAGTGCTATAATCGTTAATTTCCATGAGATGATAAACATCATTACTAGAATACCCAAGATTGAGAAAAACGATGAAATTATGTTGATTAAACTTTGTTGAATTGAATTGGTAACAACATCTACATCATTCGATACAACTGATAAAATATCTCCAGTTTGTCTTGAGTCGAAATACTTAATCGGCATTTTTTCAAATTTTTCTCTGATATCATTTCTCATCTTTCTGCCGATGAAAACACTAACTTTATTACCAACTAAAAACATTACCATCGATAATAAAAATCTAATTACTTGCAAGATAATGATTAACCAAAAGAAACCTTTGATTCTTGCTACACCTTCATCTTGAGATAAAGATCCAACAATCATCTCTTGTAAATCGTTAAGAATAAATCTTGAATAATTTGGAGCTACTACCGCTAAAAGCGTTGTTAAAATAGTTACAATTATAACTATCAACATTAACCATTTGTATTGACCAATATATCTAATCAATCTTTTTGTTGTACCTTTAAAATCTTTTGCCTTTTCCGCTGGTCTTCCCAGTGGCATGCCATGACCCGGTCCGCCACCCTGACCTCTAGTTTTTGATTTAGGAGAATTTTGAGTTTCTTTCTTCTTTACATCTGTCATTTTATCTCCTCCTCATCCAATTGTGATAACGCAATTTCTTTATATACACTACATTCTTTTAATAATTCATGATGAGTACCGATACCAACCATTTTGCCTTCATGTAAAACGATAATTTTATCAGCATCCATAATTGTACCGATTCTTTGAGCAACAATAAATACAGTTGCATCTTTTACTCTTTCTCTTAATGCACTTCTTAAATTAGCATCAGTTTTAAAGTCTAATGCTGAAAAACTGTCATCAAAAATATATACTTTTGGCTTTCTAACCAAAGCTCTAGCAATGGATATTCTTTGCTTTTGTCCGCCAGAAAAATTAACTCCGCCTTGTTCGACTTCAGCTTCTAGACCAGCCTCTAAAGAATCAATGAATTCCTTTGCTTGCGCTATTTCCGCAGCTTCTATAATGTCTTCGTCAGTTGGGTTAAGAGCACCATACGCGATATTTGATTTTATTGTTCCAGAGAACAATGAAGCTGTCTGGGGAACGAATCCAATAAGTGATCTTAACTTCTTAAGTTTAATATCCTTAATTGCCACTCCATCGATTAAAAGTTCTCCACAACTGATATCAAAAAACCTTGGTATTAAATTAACGACTGTCGATTTACCTGAACCAGTTGACCCAATGATTGCAACAGTTTCACCTGGTGAAGCCTTAAAACTAATGTTATCCAATACATTAACTTCGGCATCTGGGAATCTAAAACAAACATCTTTAAATTCTACTTCGCCTTTAAAATTAAAGTCGTTATATTCTTCACTTCCTGTATCAACTACAGATGATTCGAGTTCTAAAACTTCAACAATACGTTTTGCTGAAACTTGAGCTCTAGGAAACATAATGAATGTAAATGTCAACATCAAAATACTAAACAAAATTAGCGTTGCATATTGAATGATTGCAGATACATCACCTAGTCCTCTATAATCAAATAAAGTGCCTGATATTACCATTCTGTACGCAACAAAAGTAACTCCAACGATAACCACATTGAACAAAAGATTAATAACTGGATTTAGATAAGACATTATCTTACCAGCCTTATAACTAACATCGGTTAAATCGTCATTTGCAGTTTTAAATCTTTCAACCTCTGTTTCTCCTTGGCCGAAAGCTCTAATAACTCTAACACCTTTAATTGACTCTCTTGTTACTAAAGTGAGTTTATCAATTTTGGTTTGAATTAATTTAAATAAAGGTACTACTAAAATAAAGACTCCAACAATTAATAATGTCAGTGCTGGAACTCCGATAAAAATTGGAATCGACAATGTTATTGACTTTTCTAACGCAAATATCATAGCGCCAACAAAAACTATTGGAATTCTTAAAAGGATTCTTAAAGCCATTATCATGAAGTTTTGCACTTGCATAACATCATTTGAAGCTCTTGTAATCAATGTTGATGTTCCAAACTTATCAGTTTCATAAACAGATACGCTAGTGATTTTTTTATAATAATCTCTTCTTATATCGCGGCCAAATTGAGCACCGACATCACTAGATAAATACATTAAAGCAATGAAAGCCAATGAGGAAACCAATGTAACACCCAACATATATGAACCGTATTTGATTATAACTTTAAAATCAGATTGTTGATTAACAATACATGTGTCAGGATTAGCTTCAATATCACAACTCTCAACAACTTCAAATAAACCAGTATTAGGATTCAACTCTTGAAACTCTGATGAAATACCTTCGCCTATTATATCACTCATATAATCAGGTAATAAGAGTGTCCCTACCGCAACTAGTGAAACTAAAACAAATATAATCGAAACTTTAAACCAGTATGGTTTTAAATATTTTAATAATTTACTCATTCGCATCATTCTCCTTGAAGTAATCTTGTAGCTTTTCATAAACTTTCTTTTGTAAATTGAACAAATAATCTATCTCTTCTTTTTCTAAGAAGCTCTCCATTAGATTATCCCATTCATCCAAAACCTTAATAATTTTCAAAGCAACAGCTTTTCCCTTATCGGTAATACTTAAAACAAACCCCCGTTTATCATCAGGGTCAACTGTCTTTATAACATATCCATCAGCAACTAAAGATTTTATTACTCTAGTTGTGTGAGATTTATGAAAGAAAAATTTCGCAATCAAGTCATTCATTTTGATTTGCTCATTTTTATAAATTACTTTTAAGTACGGCGCTTCGGATCTACTGATTGGCAACTCTTTTAATCTTTGTTCTAAAAAACGATGTTGATACTTACCTATCATATGATCATATTTTTTATCCATAGAAACCTCCTGTTTTTATTACTAGTAAAGTATATAACAATTTAGTTGCGTTGTCAACTAATATGATATATAAAATCCCGAGAATAATCTCGGGACTTTTATTATAATTTTAAGTTAACTAATTCCATATTGTCAGCAATATTTTTATCATATTGCAATTGATAAAGTTGGAAATAATGTCCTTTTTGTTTAAGCAACTCTTGATGATTACCAATTTCAATGATTTTACCCTTACGCATTACTATTATTTGATTGGCATGTTGAATAGTTGATAATCTATGAGCGACAACTATTGTTGTACCAATATTCATCATTTTCTTTAATGATTCTTGAATTAACTTTTCAGTTTCTGTATCAATATTTGCCGTTGCTTCATCAAGAATCATCAGTGATGGTTTATGAACTAAAGTTCTAGCAAAACTTAGAAGTTGTTTTTGTCCAGATGAGAAGTTATTGCCTCTTTCTCTAACTGGCTCATCATATTTTTCTGGTAACTTCTGAATAAATTGATCCGCGTTAACGTATTTACACGCTTCTAAAATTTCTGCGTCCGTAATAGTTTCGTCGCGAAGTCTAATATTTGATTCGATTGTCCCTGAGAAAAGGAAAACATCCTGAAGCATTTGCCCGATATTTCGTCTTAAACTGTCTAGTTTTATATCCTTAATGTTAATATCATCGATTAATATTTCACCTTGTTGGATATCATAATTTCTAACAATCAAACTAATTATCGTTGTTTTACCGGATCCAGTAGCACCTACCAAAGCCATTGTTTCTTTTGGTTGAACTACAAACGATACGTCCCTTAAAACCCATTCTCCTTCGTTGTAAGCAAACCAAACATTTTTGAATTCAATCTTACCTTTGAAATTCTCAAGTTCAATGGCTTCTTCTTTATCTGTTATAACCGGACTCGTATCTAAAATCTCAAAGATTCTTTCACCAGAAGTAAAGGCTGATTGTAATGTGTCAAATTGTTCCGCTAAATTTTGAATCGGTTGGAAGAATCTACTTATGTATTGAGTAAAAGCAAATAATACCCCAAAAGAAATTACTCCATCGATAACTTGATAAGAGCCTTCCCAAAGAATAATAATTACTGCAGCAATATATAATAAATAAATTGTAGGTCGATAAAGACTGAACGCTAAAACTCTTTCATAATGTGAATGATTGAGTTTACGGTTCTTATCAACAAATTCCTTATACTTCTTATCTTCACGATTAAAAATTTGAATTAATTTCATCCCGCTTAAATGCTCTGATAAGAAGGCGTTGATAATAGAAACGTTGGTTCTAACTCGGCGATAAGCTTTTCGAGAAAACTTTCTAAATATATACGAAACTAAGAATATCGCTGGTGTTAATGCCAAGATGTAAAGCGCTAGTATAGGCGATTTAATAAACATAATAACAAACACACCAACTAAGGTTAAAACATCTCTAATCAAACTGATAATAACATCAGTGTATAACATATTCAATGTATCAACATCTGAAGTAGCTCTAGTTACAAGTTTCCCAATTGGTACTTTATTGTATTGAGATATCGATAGTCTTTCGATATGTTCAAAGATATCTTGACGAATATTATAAATAATTTTTTGACCAGTTATTTGTAAGATAATCGTTTGTTTATAGGCCACAAAAGCTCCAACAAATAAAGCCACTAAATATAAAACTACAATGATGATTATCCTTGTTATCGGAATATTATCTTCGCCTAAGGAATCTAAAACCTCTGCGATAAATAATGGACCTAGAAGGTCTAAACCTACTACGATTAATACTAAAACAAAAGCAATAACCAAAGGTTTGATAAACGGTTTAACGTAGCGTAATAATCTCTTAATAATTTCCATATCGGACATATTTCGCTTGCGATTTATGTCGATATCGTATTCAGGTCCGCCTTTAGCCATTTATTCCACCTCCCCTTCAAGTTCTGCTTCAAGTCTTTGGTGGATAACCATTTTACGGTAAAGTTCACAAGTTTTAAGTAACTCTTCGTGAGTTCCTTTAGCCATAACCTCACCATTCTCAATAAAGACGATTTGATCAGAAGATTTAATCGTTGAAATTCTATGAGCAATAATAATTGTTGTTTTGCCTTTTCTAAGTTCTCTTAAATTTGAAATTACTTGTTCTTCAGTTTTAGTATCAACTGCAGAGAAAGAATCATCCATAATTAATATTTCTGGATTTTTAAGCAAGGCTCTTGCTATTGAAATTCTTTGTTTTTGACCACCGGAAAGCGTAACTCCTCTTTC
>PGXI01000032.1 GCA_002839125.1 Tenericutes bacterium HGW-Tenericutes-5 | reverse complement strand
TCGGCAGTCACGAAATGATTGAATCAGATACATTAGATTTGCAGGATAAAATTGAGAATGCAGTAATCCATGATTTTGAAGGAATGTTTCATGTCTTTCCTTTAGGGTTTAATAAGATGGCATCTTCAAGAGAAGCATGGAGATTAATAAAAGAATTTATAAACAAGCAGATGAGGGATTAACTATGAATAAAGAATCAAGTTACGATACTTGGTTTAGATTAGATAATTCGGGAAAAATCTTCCCTGAAGTGTCAAATCATCGAGAAACAAATGTTTTTCGAGTTGCGGTCAGCCTAACTGAGGTTATTGACAAAGATTTGTTACAGTTAGCTGTAGACGCAATTTTAGCTAGGTATCCAATGTTTAAAGTAAAACTTAAAAAAGGATTGTTTTGGAGTTATTTTGACTATAACTCTAAGCCTTTTCACGTTGAAGAATTGAAACATTATGTCTGTGGTGAGATAAATCCTAAGAAAAATAACGGTTATTTATTTAGAGTGATGTATAGAAACCAAGACATAGTAATAGAAATGTTCCATTCTTTAGCAGATGGGGCAGGAGTAATAATGCTTTTAAAAGCCATAACTTATGAATACTTAGTTTTGACAGGAAAAGACATTAAACCGGATAATTTGGTTCCAACCAAGAATCAAAGACCAAGTATGGAAGAGTACGAAGATGCTAATTCTAAGTTCTATGATCGAAAAAATCGTAAGCATGTTCCTGAACAAAGAGCATATAGAATTAAAGGAACTCCTTTAGCCGAAGATTTAACTGGTTTAATATCTGGAAACATGTCAACGCAAGCCATGATTAATCTCGCAAGAGAGAATGGTTTAACTTTGACAGAGTATTTTGCAGCATTGATGATGTACACAATATATGTTACTCAGATTCAGTACCGTGGTCATATAAAAAGCAATCAAGCTCCAGTCAAAATATTCGTTCCTGTAAACTTAAGAAAACATTTCCCATCAAATACATTACGTAATTTTTCTAATTTTGTTAAGAGTAATCTGGTAATGACAAAAGATGATATAACTTTTGAAGAATTAAAGATTCTTGTTAAAGAACAATTCGAGAAAGGCATGACAAAGTCAGAATTAATTAGAAAGATGAGTGAAAACGTAGCTTTTGAGAAAAATGTCTTTTTGCGTTTCACACCTTATATACTAAAGAAGTATGCTTTAAAAATCGGGTATAATATGTTAGGAATGAAATTGAACACCATGAGTTTAACAAACATTGGAAAAGTTGATTTTCCAGAATCTATGGAACCATATGTTGTAGATGTTACTGCGGCTGTATATGCAGGAAAATACAACACTTTGAACTGTTCTGTAATTTCTTTTAGAGATCGACTTAAAGTAACTTTTACTCGATCTATCGTTGAAACAACAATTGAAAGAGAGTTTTTCCGTCATTTCACTAATCTTGGTTTCGATATCGAAGTCGAAAGCAATTATGTGGAGGAATATTAAAATGAAGTATTGTGATAAATGTAAAATATCAATCAACACCAATAATAACTATTGCCCACTTTGTCAACAAGTTCTTGAAGGTGAACAAAATAAAGGCGTAATTGAGAAATATCCTGAATATGTATCAATTAATCGAAAAATTTATCCGTTAACGAAAAGGATAATTCTGTTTGTTACAATAGTATCAATAATTATTCTTTTAATTATTAACCTAGCAACATTTAATGGTAAATGGTGGTCATTAATACCAATCGGAAGTACATTTTACTTCTGGGTATTAATCAGTGTCGGGGTATTTTCTAAACAGAATATTGCTTTCAAGTTAGCTTTCTTAACTTCACTATTAATTGGACTGTTAGTTTTAATTGATCAAGCAACTTTACAAGAGGGTTGGTCTTACAACTATATTATGCCGCTTTTACTATTCACATGTAATTTAGCAATATCAGGAATAATTTTGATTAAAAGAATTGATTATCGCGACTATATTTTATATCTTTTAACGATTGTGATACTATCTTTGGTTCCGATAATCTTATTGTTTGTTAAAGTAATTAGTGAACCTTGGCCAGCAATCATGGCCTTTGCTCTAGCGGTATCAATTTTATTGTTTATTATCTTCTTTTTCCCAAAATCAATAAAAGATGAAATCAAAAAAAGATTTCATGCTTAGTTAGTATTTTCATAAGTATTTGTACATCTAAATCCTTATGTTTTGGACCACAAGTTAAGTTTTTGACTAAAATATAAAAAATATATGTTAAGTAAAATATAGACCAAAAAAAAGTCAAGATAAGCTATCCTGACTTTTTTGTATTATCCAACTAAAACTCTTTCGGTTGCATAATTTATGTGTGAAATCTCTGGGTGTCCCCAGTTTTTGTTCATAATACCAAAGATTGTAATTGGTCCAAGTCTGCCAATAAACATTAAAATTGATAAGATAACTTTAGATGCCGGCATCAAGTGTGGAGTTATACCCATTGAAAGTCCTACAGTGCCGAAAGCTGAGAAGGTTTCAAACAAGACTTCAATAAATGTCATATTATAATTAGTGTTCTTCGTTTCTATGGTAGCAACCACTAGGAACATAAACATCGTCACCGAGAATGCTAAGATGGCTACTACAAAAGCTTTGTTTTTATTTTGATCTTCAATCTTTCTTTTATGAGTAATAAATGGTTTACCAGAAAGAAAACTTGTGATTGATTTAAACATGATAAATAGAGTTGTTGTTTTGATACCACCACCGGTTGAGTTAGGCGATGCACCAATAAACATGAACATCATAATCACAACCAATGTAGTGTATGAGAATAAACTAATATTAACTGTAGAAAAACCAGCGGTTCTAGTAGTTACACTTTGGAAAATTGCCTCTAACCATGTAATGTTATCATATTCAAACAACTTAATTACTAAAGTGCCTAAAACAATAAGGATTAAAGTGGTTTTTATAACGATTTTTGAGTAGATACTTAAGTTTTTCCATGACTTCTTTTCAAGAATATCTCTAATCACAATAAAACCAATACCACCAATAATTATCATCAACATTGTGTTAATATTTAATAAAACATTTCCGCTGTAAGCTTGCAAGGACGTTGATCCTAAAATGTCGAATCCAGCGTTATTGAATGATGAAATTGTATGGAAAGCAGCATGACCTACGGCGTTAATAAATTCAAAATCTTGAATAAATACAATGAAATTAAGGATAAATCCGAATGCTTCTATTACTAAACTAGTTAATATAATAGATCTTACTAATTTTATCATTCCACCTAGATGGTGCTGATTCAAAGCTTCTTTTAATACATATCTTTCGGTAACCCCAATTTTAATGCCTAGAACAACTAAAACGTATATTGCGATAGTTACTATTCCTAAACCACCAATTTGGATTAGTAGAGCCAATACAATTTTGCCGAAAATTGATAAAGTCTCTGCGATGTTTGGAATAGTTGATAACCCAGTAACACAAACTGCAGAAGTTGATAAAAAAAGCGAATCAACCCAAGATAGCGCGTCAACTCCTGCCTTAACTGCAAACGGAAGTTTTAGAAGCAGTGTTCCAAAAAGAATAATGCTTAAAAAACTAATAGCTACAACAGCAAAGGGTGATAATTTATGTTTTTTCATATAGTTACTCCCTAATGTCAAAATATCGTTGATATTATACTACTTTTCATGTGTTTTTACAAATTGATTTTTAATATTGATAATTCTATCTTTAAACTTTCATTACTAAAATATTTTTGGTATAATAAATTAACAAAAAATAATAGGAGATAGTTTTATGTTAGTTTTAATTGGACCTAGTGCCTCTGGCAAAACTGAATCAGCAAAAATTATGATAAATCGCTATCCAATCTCTCGAGTAGTAACGTGTACGACTAGAAAGAAAAGAATCAATGAAATTGATGGTTTTGATTATCATTTTGTGACTAAAACAAAATTCAATCAATTAAAAAAAGATGGCTTTTTTTTAGAAACGGCAATGTACAATAATAACTTTTATGGCACTCCTAAAAACGAACTAGCAGATGACAAGTTTATAATTTTAGAACCACAAGGTTTACATTCATTTCTTGAGAAGAGTGACTGCCAAATAGTAGCTATTTTCTTAAAGACTAAAGAAAGCACAAGAATCAAAAGAATGAAGTTAAGAAAAGATCATCCTGAAGATATTAAGAAAAGAATTAAGGCCGATAGAGAAGAGTTCAATTTAAAGAAAATTTCTGGTTTAGATTTAGTAATTGATACAAATGAAGTAACCCTTTCAGAATTAGCTGACAAAATATATTTTAGTTACTTAGAAATCCTTGAAAAAAAGAAACTTTGCGGAAAACAATTAAGCCTTTTTTAAGATTATATATATACTAGATAAATACTCACAATATTGTGAGTATTTTTTTGTGAAAAAGTTTCACATTTTAACATCAACTCTATTTTTGAGCAAAGTTTATTGACAGCGTTTACATAATTAGTTATAATATAAACGAAAACGTTTTCGTAGGAGAAAATATTGATGATTAATGTTTACGTAACTTCAAAGTATAGTAAATATCGTCATGAGTTAATGCCGGTTGAATCAAAAGATCAACCGGATTTTGTAATTAATGTCGATAGTAAAGTTAAATTTCAACAAATTTTAGGGTTTGGTGGCGCGTTCACAGAGTCGGCTTGTTATACGCTAGATAGGATGAGCAGACAAAACCAAGAACGTATATTAAAAGCATATTTCGATCAAACCGAAGGATTAAAATATAATATCGGAAGAATTCATATGAATAGTAGTGATTTTTCTTTAGGCAATTATACCTATGTGAAAGATAATGATCAACAGTTAAAAACTTTTGATATTTCCAGGGAGTTCGTGCATGTTATCCCGACAATTAAGCGCGCTGAAGCAATCGCAAACAAAAAAATTGAGTTATTAGTATCGCCTTGGAGTCCACCAGCTTGGATGAAAACAAACAATAATATGAATCTAGGCGGTAAGTTAAAACCAGAGTTCAATCAAGTTTGGGCGAACTATTATATTAAATTTCTTGAAGAAATAGTTAAGGCAGGTTTAAAACCATTTGCTCTTACTGTTCAAAATGAACCAGCTGCTAAACAAACATGGGATTCTTGTTTGTATTCCGGAGAAGAAGAAAGAGATTTTGTTAAGTTTTATTTAGGTCCAACATTAAAAAATGGTAAATTTAAAGATATTAAGTTATTTATATGGGATCACAACCGCGATGTTGTAATTGAAAGAGCTAGTGCAGTTTTAGATGATAAAGAAGCTGCCAAATACGTCGATGGGACAGCTATTCATTGGTATGTAAGTGAAGAATTTAAAAATGTTGGTAAGGTCCATGAACTTTTCCCAGATAAACAAATTATTTTTACAGAAGGTTGTATTGAAGGCGGACCACATCCTAATGTTTATGAAACAGGCGAAAGATACGCTAGAAACATTATCGGAGATTTTAGTAATTGGTGCGAGGCGTTTATCGATTGGAACTTTACACTAGACGAAATGGGTGGACCTAATCATGTTGGTAATTACTGTGATGCACCAATCCTTTCCGACACAATTAATGATGAGTTAATTTTCAATAGTTCTTATTATTATATCGGTCATTTCTCAAAACATATCCATTCTGGTGCTTATCGTGTTTATTCAGAATGTAGTAATAAAGAAGTTAAGCAAATCGCATTTAAGAATCCTGATGATTCGGTTGTGATTATTCTCTTAAACGAAACAGAAAATGATTATAATTTTACCATCAATAACAAAAATAATACGACATTTAAACTAGAAAAAAGAAGCATAATGACCATAGTTTATAAAGGAGAATAATTGATGAAAAATAAAGAATATTATTATAACAATTCTCAATTTACAATTGAAAATTACAATAAGAAAAAAACTTTCGCTAATTTTTTACCAGGACTAGCTGGTAAAAGAGGAATTCCGCTTTGGGCATTCTATGTAAACCGCGGACAATTGATTAGCGGGTTTGGTCTACAAGATAAGAATCATCCAATTACATTGTTTCATTCAGCAAATAAAGCCTATGAAACAGTGGGAAGAGATGGATTTAGAACCTTTATTAAGTTTAATGGAATAATATATGAGCCTTTTAATATCAATAACAGCTTTGAAAATAAGATAATTATTGAATCACACAAAGTAAGTACCGAAGAAATTAATCCAGAATTAAACATTAAAGTAACCGTTGGGTATTTCGGTTTGCCTAATGAAGAAATACCAGCATTGGTTAGAACAGTGAAGATTGAGAATCTAGACACAATAAAAAAAGATTTAGAAATCATCGATGGATTGGCAGAAATTCTTCCTGCAGGAGTTAGAACCGAGGAGTTTAAGTCCTTATCAAATCTTTTGCAAAGTTGGATGGACGTTGAATGCCTAGAAGAAAAGTTTGGCTTCTATAAACTAAGAGGTTCAACAGGAGATAGTGCAGTTGTTTCTGAAGTAAGAGAAGGAAACTTCTACGTTGGATTTGATAATAACGGGCTTTTAGATTTGATTGCGGATCGCGATTTAATCTTTGGGTATGATACTTCTAAAAGTATTCCAATTAATTTTGTTAATTCAAGCGTGAAAGAATTGCTCAAGAAAGAACAAGTAAATAAGAATAAAGTTCCTGCGGCTTTTATCGCCAAAACGATAGTTTTAAAGGATTCTTACGAAATATATGCTTTAGCAGGACATACACATTCACTTGAACGCTTAAAAAAGATAATCAAAGATTTAACAAACATTGGTTACATTAAAGAAAAAGAAGTTGAAGCGAAAGACATTATTAATGATTTATTAAAAGATGTTGAAACTGAAACAGCTTATAAAGAATTTGATGCATATATTAAGCAAAATTATTTAGATAATCTTCTTCGAGGGGGTTATCCAATAAAAATCGGAAGTCAAATTTACCATGTATATGCTAGAAAACATGGAGATTTGGAAAGAGATTATAATTTCTTCTCATTAGCTCCAGAGTATTACTCAACTGGTCCCGGAAATTTTAGAGATGTTTGTCAAAACAGAAGATTAGATTCTTTAATTCATAAGGAAGTTAAATTCTTCAATGTATATCAATTTGGGAATTTAATTCAATTAGATGGATATAACCCGTTATCAGTTAATGGAATTTCCTATCGAATTAGAGAAAAACAAAGAAACGGATTAATTAATCTTCATTTTGGGAAAAACAAAGAAAAACTGGATGAATTATTTTCAAGAAAATTCACTCCAGGCGATCTGGTTAATTTCGTTGAAAGAAATGATATCGAAGTACTAACAAAAGAAGAAAAGTACTTATCAGATATTATTGATAATAGCGACATGAGAATTGAAAGTAATTTTGGTGAAGGATATTGGATTGACCATTTTACATACATAATGGATTTGGTTGAATCATATTTAGCAGTTTATCCTGACAAGTTCAATGACTATTATTTTAATAAAAATATTTTCATGTATTATCAATCTCCGATTAGAATTTTAAAACAAGAAGAAAAAAGTGTTTTACGTTCTGACGGATTGGTTAGACAATATAAAAGTTTAGATCATTTGAAAAATGAGGGTGATTTTTCAAAGATTAATGGTGAGTATTATAAGTCGGATCTATTCACAAAATTATTAGTTTTAGCCCTTAACAAGTTTTCTTTACTCGATCCAGAAGGTTATGGAGTCGAAATGGAAGCTGGAAAACCGGGTTGGAATGATGCAATGAATGGACTTCCAGGACTATTTGGTTCCGGTATCTCAGAAGCGATTGAACTTAAAAGAATTTTCGACTTTATTCTAAGCCACAAAGTTAATGGTAAAGTAAGCTTACCTATTGAAATCGCAGAATTTTTCCAAGGTTTAAAGAATAATTTTGATTATTCATCAAGAGTAAACTTAAGAGAAAAATATCGTGATTCGATATTTTATGGTTTAAAAGGTGATTTTATTGAGTTTGAGATGGATGAAATCTTAACTGCAATTGAAAAAATGAGCAAATTTATTGGCGAAAGACTAGAAAATCTTTATGATGAATATGAAGGGATAATTCCAACATATTTAACTTATGAAGTTAAGGATTATGAAATCACAAAACAAATGGAAAAAGAAACTTTAGTAAAACCGATTAGTTTTGTAAAACATTCAGTATCGCCATTCTTAGAAGCTCCAGCAAGATTACTTAAAATTGATTTTCCAAAAGACAAAATCATAAAGATGGTACAAAAGATAAAATTAAGCAATCTTTACGATAAAGAGTTAAAGCAATATAAGACTTCTGTTCCGTTAGATAATGACACATTTGAAATTGGTAGGGTTAAAGCTTTTACTCCGGGATGGTTGGAAAGAGAAAGTAATTTCTTGCATATGACCTATAAATACCTTTTAGGATTAATGAAGGGTGGCTTATATAAAGAGTTCTTTGAAGAGTTGAAAACCAATCTAGTGTGCTTCATGAATCCAGAGGTTTATGGAAGAAGCATCTTAGAGAATTCAAGTTTTATCGCGACCTCAAATAACCCAAATCCAAACATTCATGGACAAGGATTCTTTGCAAGATTAAGTGGTTCAACTGTTGAATCACTCAATATTTGGACAATGATGATGTTGGGTAAAAAACCGTTTGATTATAATGACAATAGTTTAGTTTTTTATCCTAAACCAATTATCGCCAAAGACTTCTTTGGCCAAAACAATAGAGTTTCATTTACTTTATTAAGCAAGACTCAAGTTAATTATTTAGTTGATGAAATCAAAGATACATATGAAAATGTTGACAACTTTAGATATGAACTCATAGATGAATCAAATAATATGGAGGTGGTTGAAGGGAAATTTGTGCAAGGTGAAAAAGCATTACTAATTAGAGATGGGCATTACAAAAAAATTAACATATATTTAAAATAAAAAAATATGGAGGAAAGTTATGAAAAAAGTTTTATTTATGTTCTTAATGGTTTTTACAGTTTTTGCTGTAGCAGCTTGTAATGGCGCAACAACTGAAGCTCCGACAACGGCAGCTCCAACGACAGTTGCACCAACAACAGTTGCTCCAACAACTGTAGCACCAACAACGCAAGCACCTACTACGGTAGCTCCTACAACAGTAGCTCCTACTACAGGTGTTCAAGACACAGAAGCACCAGTTATCTCTGGTGTAGATGATATCACTATCTATTTAAATGCTGTTTTTGACCCAATGGAAGGGGTAAGTGCTATAGATAATGTTGATGGTGATATTACAGATCAAGTTACCGTTACTGGTATAGTAGACACTACTAAAACAGGAACTAATTTCTTAAAATACAGCGTTACAGACCAAGCTGGAAATAAGAAAGAAGAAACTCGTTATGTTTATGTAGAAGTAGATCCAAATCTTATCGGTGACGAAATTGTTCAAAATGGTGATTTCAGTTTAGGAAATGCTGTTTGGAATGTTACAGACGGTGAAGGAAGTTCATCAACATTCGCTGTTACAGATGAAGTTGGAGTATTAACTGTTTTATCTCCATCATGGGCTGCTTGGGCTCCACGTCTAGAAAGTAACGTTATCGAATTTGAAAATGGTGTTACTTATGAAATTACATTTGACGCAAAAGCAGACGCTGTACGTTCAATCAACGTTCAAGTTGGTCAATTATTAAGTGGTGCTCCTTGGTTCGTAGATTACAAACCTGGTCAACCTCAAGTATTTGACTTATCAACAGATTGGCAAACATTTACATTTAAATTCACAATGAATAATGCAACTGGTGAAGGACAATTGTTATTTGAAAATGGTACAGTCAATGGTGGTGTAGGTACTGATAACTTAGCTACAGTTATTTATTATGACAATGTTAGTATCGTTGAATCAACACCAGATCCAGATACTGCAGCGCCAATTATTTCTGGAGCTACTGATTTAGTTTTAGAAACTGGAGCTGTTTATGATCCATTAGCTGGTGTAACTGTATTTGACGTTGTTGATGGAAACATCGTTTTAGATTCAAGTAATTACGTAAGTGATGTTGATACTTCAACTCCTGGTGAATACACAGTTACTTATACTGTAAGTGATGTGGCTGGTAACATTGCTACAATAACTATTAATGTTACAGTTGTAAGTTTGGTATTCAATAACACAGATGATATTACAGATGGAACATTTGTTACAACAACTACAATCGTTCCTGAAGTTCAAGATGAACTAAACGGATATGCTGACATTACAGATCCTGAAATTTGGTATTATTATGTAGCAGGTTGGGATGGAGCAGCAGCAACATTCTCAGTAATCGGCGAAGCAGCAGTTATCGAAGTTACTGCAGTTGGCGGAGCTGACTGGAGTGTAATGTTAAAACAAAGAGGTATCGAATTAGTTGCTGGTGAAACATACAAATTAACATTTACAGCTAGTTCAACAGTAGCTAGAGACATTATCGCTAAAGTTAGTGATAATCATGCTCAAACATTTGCTTTAACAACAGATGCAGCTACATATTCATTTATCTTCACTTATGAAGGTGATTATACTGATAATGAAAGACTTATGTTTATGTTAGGAAACATGACTAATTATGTTGCAAGCACAATAACTATTGATGATGTAGAATTAAGTATTTTACAACAAGACGAATTAGTAGTTAATGGCGACTTCAATGTGGATGGTTGGAGTGTATGGTCTCAAGATTGGGATCAAGGAACTGGAATCCCTTCTGTAACAGCTGGTATTGTTAATGGTGAATATGTAGTTACTACAGATTTACTAGGAGATGCAAACTGGGCAATCCAATTATTCCAAGAAGGTTTAGTATTAGAAGCTGGAAAAACATATCGCGTTACATTTGATGCAATGGCTGATACTACAAGATCAATCAATGTTAAATTAATTGATGGTAATGGTGCTGAATCATTTACTACAATTGCATTAACTGCAACAATGGATACATATACATTTGAATTCTTATATGAAGGCACTTCAACAACTGGTAAATTAGACTTTGAATTAGGTTTAATCGCTGACTCTGTAGCTGGAACAGTTACATTTGACAACATTAAATTTGAAGAAGTTGAATCTGAAGCAGTTGTTCCTGCAACTGATCAAGTTGTTAATGGTACCTTTGATAAGGTAATCGGTTGGAGTACATGGGCTCAAGATTGGGAACCAGTTGCAGGCGTAACTATTTCTCAAGAATTAGGTCAATTATTAGTTGACGTTACAGCTCTTGGTGGAGCTAATTGGGGTGTTCAATTATTCCAAGAAAATGTAACTTTAATTGAAGGCGCAACATATACATTAACATTTGTAGCTAAAGCATCAGTAGCTAGAGATATGAACTTTGTTCTTATTGATGGTAATGGTGCAGAATTTAGAGAAACATTTAATTTAACTGATGAATTTGTAGTTTATACATTCACATTCTTATATGATGGAACATCTACAGTAGGAAAACTTGATTTCGAATTAGGAAATATTAGTGCCGCTTCAGTTCCAGCATTAATTACATTTGAAGAAGTTAATTTCTTCAGAAACTTCAATCCACAAGAAGAACCAGTTGTTGAACCAACTGAAGAAGTATGGACTGGTTATGGAATGACATTAGTTGAAACAGAAACAGAAATTACTATTACTTATGCTGATACACCTGAACAATGGTGGACAATTAATGCTCAAGGTTCTTTAGTAGAATTTGACGGCACAAATAACGCCATCATATTCACTATTACCGGTGAAGCAGGACAAAGTTACCTTTTCAAAATCGAAGGTGGCGGAGCAGCTAAAGAAATGACACACATAGCATCAGGCGTACAAGAAGAAGTTATTTTGGATCTTTCTAGTTTGACAGAAACTGAAAGAAATGGTTTAAACTTAGTAATTATATTCTCTAACGTTCAAGGGCAAACAGGAACAATTGTATTACATGGATGGGCTTATGGAAATGTTATTCCACAACTTACAACTCCATTTGGAGTAGTAGTTTCAGCAACTGAAATCGTTTGGGGAGCAATCCCAGAAGCAATGGGCTTTGAAGTTTACATCGACGGTGTTGTAGGTTCTCCATTTGCAGTAGCAGCAGGAACATACGCATTCAACTTAGACGCTCTAGCATTAGATCCAGGTACATACAATATCACTTTAAAAGCAATTGGTGATGGTGTAAATTACTTAGATTCTAATTTGACAGGTGTTTTCGAATATGTTGTAGCTTCAGGTCCGACACAACTTGTAACTCCTTTCGGATTAGTAATTAATGCCGATACATTACAATGGGGTGCATTACCAGATGCTTCAAGCTTTGAAATTTATGTTGATGGCGTTTTAGCAACTACAGTAGCTGCAGGAACATATAGCTTAGATTTAACAACATTAACTTTAGGAGCTGGAACTTATGATATCACTATTAAAGCAATTGGTGATGGTGTAGATTTCTTAGATTCAGAATTATCAGGAGCAGTGGAATACGTTATTCCTGAATAAATACTTGGATTGATTAGGGCATAGGGCATGCCTATGCCCCTTCTCTCTTAAGAGGAGGATAAATGGAAAAAATTAGAGGCCTTAATCTTGGGGGTTGGTTAGTATTAGAAAAGTGGATGACTCCAGAGTTGTATGAAAACTATCACGCTGAAGATGAATTTAACCTTTTAAAACTAGTTTCTA
>PGXI01000142.1 GCA_002839125.1 Tenericutes bacterium HGW-Tenericutes-5 | reverse complement strand
AGGTGATATGTTGTTCTCTGAAAATGGTATGGCTCGCAGACTTCAAGGAGCTTATCTATCTCCAGATGAAATTGAAGCAATTACAGACTTCATTAAAGAACAAAGAGAGCCTGAATACTTGTTTACTCATGAAGCTTTAGTTGTGCAAATGAATAGTCTTGAAAATCTCGATCAGATTGATGAACTTTTCAAAGAAGTTGCTACTTATGTAGTAGAAGAAGGCAAATGTTCTTTAAACAAAATAACTCAAGTATTTGGCATCGGATTCAACCGAGCAACACAAATAGTTAATTCTTTAGAGAAATTTGGTGTCGTTTCCGAAAATGTAGGAACTAAACCAAGAACAGTATTAGTTGAATATGCAGAGTTAAGCAGAATCTTCGAAGGGTTGGATTATTAATGGGTTTTGAAGAGGTAAATGAATTAGAACAATTAAAAAAACTGATGAAAAAATCGAAATCGTTACTCATCAGTTTTTTCTTGTTTTTATTTTTTGATATCGTTCTTTTTATATACTTGCAGAAAAATCAACTTTTTATGTTTAGCCTAACAAAGAATGATGAAATGATTCCTAATTCTTTGATAACGGATATCTTCTCTTTCTTTTTTTACACAATAATATTGGTAGCTATAATTGTCTTTTCAATATTTTTGGTTTTAACTTTAAAGAAAGTATACAATACTAATATTAGCACCTATAAAAAAGTTTTGAATACTGCAGATATTTTTAATATAGTTCCTATATTTCTGTTTGTTGCTATTATTGTTAATGGTTTTTTTGTCTCTTTAGCTCAAGTAGATGGAGAATCGATGGCTCCCACTTTTTGTGATAATGACACAGTTATTATCGTTTACAATGACGATTTTATTACAAATGATATTATGATAGTTAAATGGGATGATCATTTTTTAATCAAAAGAGTTGTCGGTTTACCTGGGGATGAGTTAATAGTTAATGAAACTGGAGTATATATTAACGGGACATTGGTTGAAAGTTATTTACCAGTGGGTTATCAAGAGTTTAATGATATAATACCTGATGGTTATTATTTTGTGTTAGGAGATAATCGTGAGCACTCATTAGATTCAAGAGTGATAAGCCTTATTGGTAAAGAAGATGTTCTAGGTGAAGTTATTTATAACATGACTAACGGCACCTGCGAATAAAAATGGGAAGTGATTAATATGAAACAAATTCAATGGTTTCCAGGACATATGGCAAAAGCAAGGAGACAAATAGAAGAAAAATTAAAAGTTATTGATATTGTTTTTGAACTTGTGGATGCTAGAATTCCCATCTCTTCTTCAAATCCAATGTTAAATGAAATCATTAAAGATAAACCAAAGCTTGTGATGTTAAATAAAATTGATTTAGCCGATCCTAAAATCACAGAGGCATGGGTAGATTATTATCGCTCCCAAGGGATATCTGCGATAGCTGTTAACTCTTTAAACGATA
>PGXI01000031.1 GCA_002839125.1 Tenericutes bacterium HGW-Tenericutes-5 | reverse complement strand
CTATTTAGATCAGCTTCATTGATTTACATAATTATGGTAGTAGTAGGAATTATTTATGGAGTTGTGGTTTATATAGTTTCAAGGCGTTATAAGAGTGAAGTTGAGCATTTAAACCGACTTTTGGAAGAAAAATCACAAAAAGAAGAAGATTAGAGAAAAAATATAAAGAACCTTCAAACGGTATTTATTGGCTAAATATCGGTCTAGAAGGTTCTTTTTTTGTGAAATAATATTCGATTATACGAATGTTTAGAGTTAAATTGTGAATAATCCCTTTAAAAAGTTTGAATCAGAAGATATGGTTAAAGCTTGCATAAGAAGAAGCCTTGCTTTTTGTCCGTTTAATGAAGTAGCCATGATACAACCCATCTCAGTTAAGTATTTTCCACCACCAATATAGCCGTATGAATCAAGGGTTCGTCCTGACGGACATCTTGAAGTGATTATAACAGGAACATCTAATTTTAGAGCTTTTTCAATGCCTGGAATCATTAATGGCGGTAAATTTCCTCTACCTAAAGCTTCAATAACAATTCCTTTAGCATTTTGAGACAAAAGATAATCTATAAGTAAAGAGTCGCTTCCTGAATAACTCTTTAATAGGTATACATTATGTTCTATATCAGTTATTTTGAGTTTATTACGTTGACTGGTGACATTTCGGTGGAATAAAACCTCTTTATTATCGACTATACCTAGTGGACCATAGTCCAAAGATTTAAAAGTATCTAGCGAAAGAGTATTCGATTTAGTAACTTCACTAGCAGCATTTATCTGATCGTTCATAACAACTAATACACCACGACCATGTGATTTAGTTGACTTAGCAACTAATATTGAAGATACCAAATTATTAATTCCATCGAATCCAAGTTCTGAACTTGACTTCATAGAACCGGTTACAACAATCGGAATATCAGTATCGATACATGAGTCAATGAAAAATGCGGTCTCTTCCAAAGTATCAGTTCCATGAATTATTACGAAGCCAATCGGATCTTCAAACTCAATTAATCTTTGAATTAGTTTTGTCATTTCAAGCATCATCACAGGAGTCATTGACGGTGATGGAATTTCCGAAAATTCTATGACCTCTAATTCATGATAAAGTTCTGAGTGGAGTAATGATTGCATAATTTCTTTTGCTGAGAGAGCAGGTTTAACTGTATGTGAGACATCATCGATTTTCATAGAGATTGTACCACCAGTGAAAATCATATATATTTTTTTCATATCATATCACCTCTTGCTAAATGTATTATATCACAAGAGTTAATAAACTGAGATATGAAAAATCAAATTTAATCATGTTTGTCGGTATGATTTTCGAGGGGGTTTAAATCCCTCGATTTTTTAATGCCCATTTTTACAGGGTTTAAGAGATAAGTAGTTTTAACAGTTTCCACATTGGTTATTTATATCGCGAGGTTTAGCGCTATATATTTAGTTAACATAATATACATTATAGGAAGTAAAATACATTTATAAAAAGAAGTGGATTTATCCACAAAACATAATCAAATGAAATAAATGAAACGATAATCCGCCCATTTACCTTCTTTTTTCTATATCTAAACATATTCATATTTAAGGTGATGAGTATGTTTATTTCTATATATACCTACTTATGCTTTTCTTCAGAAGTTTGACCGAAAATTTGGCTCATATTTTTAAGTTTTAGGAGTAACCTTGTATAAATGCACGGCTAAACAAGAAAATCTTCTTACATTCGAATTTGAAAATTTTATTCTAAGCAAATATAAAAGAGTTAGTTCATGACTAACTCTTCTTCTACTTCTAATCCAATGGACGTTGCAAATTTATATGCTTCAATTATTGCTTCATCAAATAAATATTTAGGCTTATGTGCATCGGAGGAAATGATAATTTTTACTCCTGTGTTTTTAGTGAGTTCCCAAAATTCTTTTCTTGGGTAACGATATTTCACTTGACCGTTAACGATAATTTTTCCTTTTCTAAATCCGTTGGCATTAATCTCTAAGGCAACATTATTTTCTTTAGCTGAAAGAATTATCATCTTACTTAGGTACAACATTTCTTCTGTGAGTTCATTCTCTTGGTTAAAAAGAAAAATATCTGGGTGAGCAATAATTTTGAAATTGTTTGTTTCTATTGCTTCAATTAATGTCTTGACATAAATTTTCATGTCATCAACTTCTTTGAGATGGTAGATACTTTTTAACTTTCCATTTTTTTGAATGTAGTGCTGACCAAGTACTAAATAGTCTAGTTCTTTTAATAATTCTTGATAGTGTTTTATGTGCGTTGGAAAATATTCAATTTCAAGACCTTTATAGATTTTAATTAAGTCACCATACTTTTCTATGGAACTTGATAGTTCTTTTAGGTAAATTGGATAGTCTTCAATACCCATTCGAACGGAACGGTCTTCTAAAAAGTTGAATGGTGCGTGATCTGACATACCTAGAGTTTTTATGTTAAGTTCAATGGCTTTTTTGACATAATCTTCCACTGTACCTATCGCATGATTGCATAGATAGGTATGAGTATGGTAATTAGACTTCATTATTTTATTCGTAAGTGGCATCCTAAGCTGTCCTTTCTATCTAAGGCTTGTTTTGTTATCAGTAAAGCTGTAGTTGCTAGGTTAAGTGTTTCGTAGTAAGTTTTTGTAAGATTTGGATATTTGATAAGGTTTTTATAGATATCTTCTAGAACTTTTAAGGTTAAGGATAAACCTTCTGTGTTTCTAACGATACTAACATGTTCATCCATATAATCGCCGATCTTTTTTCTAATCGGTTTATAGTTGTAATTATATCTTGGTAGTTCTTCAAGTTCGATTGATTCTATATTAGTGCTTTTTATAGATGAATTATTGATTGAATCAGCAAATGATTTAGCAAAAACTAAGCATTCTAAAAGTGAGTTTGAAGCAAGTCTATTTGCGCCATGAACATTGGTATTTGCGGTTTCACCAACTGCATAAAGATTTTTTACCGAGGTTTTCGCATGGATATCGGTATTAATCCCTCCGCAAAGGAAATGCTCACATGGGGCTACAGGGATTAGATCTATACCTAAAATTAATCTTTCTTCCTTGAGATGCTTAAATATGGTTGGAAAACGTTTTTCTAAGTATTTAGGGTCAAGATGTCTTGTATCTAAATAGACATGATCTGTCCATGTATCATACATCTCTTTAAAGATACTTTGTGAGACGATATCTCTTGGGGCTAGTTCCATTAAATCCGGTGAGTATTTCTTCATGAATCGTTCGTTTTCAATATTGAGTAAATAGGCACCTTCACCTCTTAATGCTTCGGTTATTAAAAATCTTTGTCTTGAAGGATTCTTTAAGGAATAATATGCGGTTGGGTGAAATTGAATAAACTCCATGTGGTCAATTAAGGCATTAGCTCTATAGGCGATACCAATACCATCGCCGGTAGCGTTTAAGTCATTTGTGGTTGAACCATAAACTGACCCGATTCCTCCTGTGGCTAAAACAATGTGCTTGCTATAGATTGGATAGTAATTTTGGTCTTCTAATACTGTAATTCCAATTGCTTCATCATTGTCTTTAATTACATCGATTGCCATAGTGTTGCTTAAAAAGGTAATATTAGATTTTTGATAGAGATAAGCGATTAAAGCTTCAGTAACATTTCTTCCGGTAGCGTCACCACCGCTATGGAAAATGCGGCTGTGGGAATGGCCACCTTCTTTAGTTACAAGGAATTTGCTGTCGGCACCAATATCAAAACTAACTCCGAAACTAATGAGTTTTTTTACTGATTCAAATGCATTATCAACTAAGAATCTTACTGCAGTTTCATTATTTAAATATGATCCGGCTTTTAGAGTGTCTTTGATATGACTTTCGTGGAGTGTGGTATTATCATTATATTCACAGGCAATACCGCCTTGGGCGAGAGTTGAATTAGAAAAGGTAATCTCTGTTTTTGAGATTATCAATACATTTAATTTCTCACTTAAGTTGAGAGCGGTGAATAAACCTGCTAATCCACTCCCAACGATAATACAATCATAAGTTTTTATCATTAACTTAACTCCATCATTTTATCTAAAGCAATAACTGCTTTTTCTCTTATTTCTTCAGGAACAGATACTTCATATAATTCATCTCTTAATGAAATATATAAGTCTTCTAAATTTATCATTTTCATGTTTTTACATGATAAACCATCATTTAATAAATAGAACTTCTTGTCAGGGTTTTGTTTTTTTAACGCATGAATAATCCCCTTGTCGGTTCCGATGATAAATTCGATTTTCTTTGAATCGGTAGCGTAATCAAGGATTTGTTTGGTTGAACCGACAAAATCAGCTTGTAATAATACATCTAGCGGTGCTTCAGGATGAATCAGCGTTAAGGCATTAGGGTGTTTTTCTTTCATGGTTAAAACGTCAGATACTTTTAAGTTTTCATGGATGTAACAATAGCCAGGCCAAACATCAATATTATAACCTAATTTATGTTTTAGATATGTGCCTAGGTTTTTATCAGGAACATACATCATTTTTTTATCTTTATAGTTCTTAACGATTTTTTCCGCATTGGAACTAGTTACGATTACATCAGATAAGGCTTTGATATTAGCTCTTGTATTAACGTAGGTTATGATTATTGTATCAGGGTTATTGGTTTTATATTGTAGTAATTCATCATAATCAACCATCATTGCCATTTGGCAGGTTGCGTTCTTCTTTGGCAATAATACTTTTTTTGTTGGTGATAGGATTTTGGCGGTTTCCGCCATAAAGTATACACCACAAAAAACTATTATATCTGCGGTGGTTGATGCGGCCATTTTACTCAAAGCTAACGAATCACCAACAAAGTCGGCTACTTCCTGAATTTCATCATTTTGATAGAAATGAGCGAGAATTATCGCGTTCTTTTCTTTTTTTAATTTTAGGATTTCATCTTTATACATTTCATTCCTCCTAATGTGATTTATCAGATTAATCGGTCACATTAATATTATAGTCTTTTTAAGTCTTTTTTTAAAGAATATGATATAATTTAAAGCGAAAAGGGGTGTTTGTTATATGTATCAACCTTTAGCTGATAAAGTTAGACCAAATAGTTTTTCGGAAATGATTGGTAATGAGAAACTGTTATATACGCTTGATAGATTATTGAAGTCTGATTCTTTAGTATCAATGGTTCTTTATGGACCAACAGGTGTCGGTAAAACTACTATCGCCGATATCATCGCTAGTCATTATCCATTGAACCATTTCCGGTTTAATGCATCTACTGATAATAAGGCAACTTTGAAACAAATCATTGATCATGTTAAATTGTATCATTCAGTCATTCTGATAATTGATGAAATCCACAGGATGAATCGAGACATTCAAGATTACTTATTACCATATGTAGAAAAAGGTAATATTATTATGATTGGTTTAACTACTGAGAATCCTTATATATCAGTTAACCCAGCGGTGAGAAGTCGCGTCAGTATATTTAAAGTAACAAGACCATCTACAGCTGATATCGAGAGTTTTTTGAAAAAGATTGATTTAAGTGCTTATGATAAAAATCTAACTGTTAAGAACGATACCTATAAAAGAGTTGCTTTAGCAGCTAATGGTGAAGTAAGAACCGCAATTAACATGTTAGAGATATTATGTTTGGCAGCGGGTAAGGATGAGGTAATTGATTTTCATTTTATGGAAAAACATCTACCAGAATCACAAATATCAGCTTTTAAAACCGGTGATGATTATTATGATATCTTAAGTGCTTTTCATAAGAGTGTTAGAGGCAGTGATGTTAATGCAGCATTGCATTACTTAGCGAGATTGATTGTCGCAGGTGATTTAAAGTCTTTGGTTAGAAGGATTAGAGCAATTGTTTATGAGGATATTGGTTTAGCTAATCCTTTGATGGGAGTTAAGGTTGAGGCTGCTTGTTCGTTGGCTGAAAATGTAGGTTTCCCAGAGGCTAAAAACGCTTTAGGTGCTATTGTAATTGAGATGTGTATTTCACCTAAGTCAAATAGTGCGCATCTTGCGGTAACTAAAGCAATTGATGATGTGGAAAAAGGTAAGACCTATCAAGTGCCTTCGCATTTAATTAATAATCCTACTTATGATGATAAATTAGATTATAAATATGCACATGATTATCCAGGTCATGTGGTTAATCAAGATTACTTGCCAAAGGAATTGCAAGGGACTATTTATTATGATCCGCAAACTCATACCAAACTAGAAAAAGCTTTTGCGGAGGAATATTTCAAAAATGAGAAGATTATTAAAAACAAGTAACTAAATAATAAAAAAGAAAAGAGCTTAAATCATAAAGATTTAGGCTCAATTTTTTTTAAGTATTTATTTGGTCTAAAGATAAGATATATGAGAACAATTAATGCTAGGATGCCGAATACACTACCTATATTAAACACTCCAGTAAACATCATTCCGATTTGGTAAATAATCAATGATAAAACATAAGCAAGAACCGTTTGATATGTAATAGCTATTAAAGTCCACTTTCTACTACCCATTTCTCGTTTGATTGTTCCCATAGCTGCAAAGCATGGTGCACAGATAAGATTAAACACTAGGAATGAATAGGATGATAAAGCTGTAAAGTCAACTGCTAGCAATGTCCAGATTTCAGCACCACTTTCACCGACTTCTGCAAATCCATATAATACACCAAAGGTTGAAACAACATTTTCTTTTGCGACTAATCCAGTGAAGGTAGCAACAGCTGCTTTCCAGTTACCCCAACCTAGCGGAGTGAAGATAACATCGATAAGTTTACCGATACTTGCGAGGATAGACTCTTCTGCATTTGAAGTCAAAGCAAATGACCAACTAAAATTAGATAAGAACCAGATTATTATCGCCGCAACCAAAATAATTGTTCCGGCTTTTTTAACAAATGATTTTAATTTGTGATAAACAGTAAATCCTAAACCTTTTATACTAGGAAGATGGTAATCAGGTAACTCCATAATAAATGGAGACGCTTTACCTGCAAAACCTTTAAATTTCTTTAAGATAATACTTGAGATGATAATCATCAAGATTCCTAATAGATAAGCAGATGGAGCTATCAGCCATTGAATCGGTGAACCTCTGAATAAAGCTCCAGCTATTAGAGCGATGATTGGTAGTTTCGCACCACATGGCATAAAGGTTGTTGTCATGATCATAACTTTACGATTACTTTCTTCTTCAATGGTTCTAGCAGCCATAACGCCAGGCACAGCACAACCGGTTGACATTAGCATTGGAAAGAAGGCTTTGCCTGAAAGACCGAAGCGTCTGAAGATTCTATCAAGGATAAATGCAATCCTTGCCATATAACCGCTTTCTTCTAATATTCCTAGCAAGAGGAATAGAACGAACATTTGTGGTAAAAAGCCAAGTACGGCCCCAACACCACCAATGATTCCTTCAACAATTACCCCAATTAACCAAGGCCAAGCATTGATTGATTCTAGCCATCCTGTCACAAGACCAGGTAGTCCGTTATCACCGAAGATTGTGTCATTAACATAATCTGTCAATAACCCACCAATAGTTGAAATCGATAAATAATACACTAGAAAGATAATCAGAACAAATATTGGTAAAGCTAAGTATTTATTTGTTAATACTTTATCAATCTTATGCGTCATTGACTGAGCTTTGATTTTGTTTTTAAAATATACCTTTTCTATAAAACGATTGATGTAATTATATCTTTCAGTTGTAAGAATGCTTTCTGAATCATCATCCATCTCTTGTTCATAAAGATTAATCAAACTAAAGATTTCTTCTTTGTCTTTAGGATCTAACTTTACGTCTTCAAGGACCTTTTCATCCTTTTCAAAGATTTTTAATGAATACCATCTAAGTTTTTCTGGCTCGACTTTTCTCTTTATCTTTTCACTGATGGTAGAAACAATATTTTCAATTTTTTCTTTATACCATACGACCGGACGATATTTATAACCTTTAGTAACTAAATCAGTAGATTTTGTGATTAATTCTTCTAGACCAACTGATTTAAGTGCAGTTATTTCTACTACTGGACAATTAAGTAACTTAGCAATCGATTCCGATTTAATAACGTCTTTATTCTTCGCAATTACATCCATCATATTAATCGCTAATACTACAGGCACTCCAGTTTCGATTAATTGGAGAGTTAGATAAAGGTTTCTCTCTAAATTAGAACCGTCAATTATATTTATAATTACATCTGGTTTTTCATTAAAGATATAATCTCTTGAGATTACTTCTTCTAAAGAATATGGTGAAAGAGAATATATTCCCGGTAAATCAATAATAGTTATATCTTTATTATTTCTGACTAATCCTTCTTTCTTTTCAACCGTTACCCCTGGCCAATTACCAATATGTTGGTTATTGCCAGTAAGAGAATTAAAAAGTGTGGTTTTACCACTATTAGGATTACCTACTAGTGCTATTTTCAGTTTCATGAAATGATGCCTCCAAGCATAAGTTAGCAATCGCTAACTGATATAATAAATAATTTGCCAAAGAATTACTCTTCGGCAACTTCCTCTACAATAATATTAAATGCATCAGCTTTTCGTAAAGTAAGTTCAATTCCTTTGACAGTTATTTCCATCGGATCACCAAGTGGAGCTAGTTTTCTGACATGGATTCTTGTACCTGGGATAAGACCCATATCCATTAGTCTTCTTTTGATTGGACGTTCACCGCTTACTTTATGAATAATGCAATCACTGCCTATTTTTACTTTATCAAGTGTGTTCATATATGATATGTCTTTTTTAGAAAAAAAGACTCTCCTTATCTAGTAAATACTTGTAATCGATAATAATAGTTAGCGATTGCTAACTCGGTAGTAATTATAAACGATTTTTGTTATAAAAGTCAAGCAATTATAATGTTTTATGCATAAGTTATGTTATAATAATTTTATTAAGGATGTGATCTTTATGAAAATTCATGAGAGTGGCGAAAACTATTTAGAAGCTATCTTGATTATTAGAAAAAGGCAATCTTTTGTTAGGTCGATTGACATCGCAAAAGAGATGAACTTTTCTAAGGCTAGCGTTAGCCGAGCTGTGAATAAATTAAAAGAAAATGGCTTTTTAGATATCGATGATTCAGGTCTTTTAGAACTGACAAAAAAGGGTGAAGATTTGGCAGTTTTGATCTATGAAAGACATCGATTTTTTACTGACTTTTTAGTTTATTTAGGTGTTGATAAAGACATAGCTGCACAAGATGCTTGTAAGATTGAACATGTTTTAAGTAAAGAGTCTTTTGAAGCAATGAAAAAGTATTTAACCAAGGTAAAGAAAGATAATTAATATCATATAAGAAGTTTAGGTTATAGACAAAGTGTTCTTGTCAATAAAAGGCGGACATGTATCTGACCTTAATTAACCCCTAGTTGAGATTTAAACTCTACTGGGGGTTTTGTATTTTAAGACATATAAGAATCATTCGTTATTAAAATAATGAATGAGTTATATAATCAAAAATGTAGTTAATTATGTGCATTTAGTATTGCAAAAAAATCTACAAAGTGGTAAAATATAGTTAGATTGTAGGAATTTGGGAAATTAGGAAAGGGTGGTTTCGATGATTATAGAACTAAGAAAAAAATCTCAAATTACAATACCCAAAGAGATTATTAATGAATTAAATCTTCAAGAAAAAGATCAACTTGATATTTCCATAAAAAATGGAGTCATTGTGATTGAACCAGTCGCAATATATTCAAAATCATACATCCAAAAACTAGAAGAAACTGTGATGAGAATAAATGAGGACCCTTCAAAGTACAATGTTGGACCTTTTAAATCCGTAGAGGAAGCTATAAACTACTTAGAAGAATCAGATGAAGATGTTGAGAAAGACAAAGAATTAAAAAAATGAAATATGAAATATTATTTAAACTAGATTTAAGAAGTCTTTTTCTAAGTTGCAAAATCAAGAAAAGAGATTATTCTACAATAAGTTATCTCTATTTATAGAGAATCACAGACACCCAAGTCTTAGAACAAAAAAGATCAGAGGTAGTGAGATTTTATTTGAGTCTAGCATCAATATGTCAATTAGAGTAATATGGACATATCGAAATGAGAATTTGATATTGATGATAGACATTGGTTATCACGACATTTTAAACAAGCTATAGTATTTATTTGCATGATAATTTATAACTACTTTGATTGATGTAATAAGTGTCTTTATATACTCATATTTAGAAATACCATCTTTATAGATATCAATCATGCTTAAGAGGTTAATTTATATTAAGATCGGTCATGCTGCACAAATAAATAAGTAATAAGGCAAGCTCAGAGAGCTTGCCTTTTAAATTATGTCGCAGGTATGTTCTTTAGATGTGTCAATTATCACTGGAATGACAATTGGTTTTCTTTTAGTTGAGTTGTAAAGATAACGCTGAATTTGATATCTAAGGTTATCTTTATATTTTTGCCAGTCTATGGTTTTTTGTGAGAACTGCTTCTTTGTTTCTAATTGATAGATTATTTCGATTTCTTTAACAATATCTTCATTCTCTTTCATGTACATGAAACCTCTTGAGACAATTTCTGGAGAATTTAACATTGTTTTTTCCTTAGCGTTAATATTAGCAATCACTAGTAGAAAACCGTCTTCTGCGAGTAATTCTCTCTCTTTAAGAACTTGATCGTTCAAATCAGTCTCAAAAGTTCCGTCAACCATTATCGTTCCATTTTCAACGATATCATGAAAACGGTCTTTAGTTCCGTTAGTGAAGGAAATTACTTCACCATTGTCTAGAAGGAACACATCAGAATCATTATAGCCATATTCTCTAGCGATTGTAGCTTGAGCCAGCAATTGGCGATACTCTCCATTTACTGGAATTATATATTTAGGTTTTAATAGTGTGTACATGAATTTGATGTCTTCCGCTGAAGCATGGAATCTTGCAAAATAGTCTTTTGAGGCTTTGATTAATTCAACATCTAATTTGGCAAGAATATCATAGGTTTTCGCTGCGATTTTTTCAGTACCTATTAATGGTGGACAAAGCATCATGACCATGTCTGATTCGATAAGTTTTACTAATCGGTCAAATCCTTTGGCCATTCTTTGAAGCATAAAGAACGGCTCATGTCTTTCACCGGTTACTAAGAATACAACATCATCCAGTTCGTTGTTGTTATCAGCGTCGAGATATTTTAAATTGACTAAACGGTCTTCAGGAACTTTTATATAACCCATCATTTCGGCGATGAATAAAAGTCTTTGTGCTTTACGACCGATTATCGCTATTCTTTTGTTTAGTTTTATTGCTTCGTTGATAATCATTTGAATGTTGGATAGTTCAGTTGAATACATCGCAACTATTATTCTGTTTTTTGCTTTTAAGAAGTTATGTCTGATAAGTTTTTTTAAATAATCGTCACCGGAAGACTTTGAGTTATTTAAGGCTCCTTGTGATTCGTTCAGATAAGCTAAAACACCATAATCAGCGATTTTCGCTATCTTTTGGAAATCCGTCCGGTAGTATTCAGGAACGTCTTGATTAAAGTTAAAGTCAGTTGTATAAACTATAGCGCCATCTTTAGTATATATAACAATACCAGCACTTAAAGGTACTGAGTGAGTTGTTTGAAAGAATTCGATATAGAAATCATCAAACTTGATGATTTTCTTATATTCAACTACATTCAATTGATAATCTTCTGGATTCATTTTGTTTTCTCTTAAGTTGTCTCTTACAACCGCAATGGTATAATCAGTACCATATACAGGTTTATTCATTTGGAGTAAAAGCATTGGTAAAGCACCAATGTTTTTATCATGGGCATGAGATAGAAAGATGCCTTGAACATCTTCTTTTCTACCTACTAGGTATGTAATATCTGGGACTAAGGCATCAACACCTAAAAGATCTCCAGATGGATGTTGGAGACCGCAGTCTAAGATAATTATTTTTTTGTTGATTTCGATACAGTAAAGGTTCTTACCGTTATCTCCGAGGCCACCAAGGCCATAAAATTTGATTTGATTCATTATATCCGCTCATTTCTAAAAAAAAATTCCATATCTATTATATCTTATTTTGAAGATTTCTAAAAGGTATATGAAATATTTAATTTTTGTTATATGTTCTTATTAAGCCTTATCTTAACAGTTAAATTTAAAAAATTTTTGTACTATTAAAAAGCAGTTAATCTAATCTTTGATTAATTAAAGATGAGTTAAAGACATACTGATACATTACTGGAGTAATGTATCTGCAATTCAGCATAGAATACTATTTTCGAGAGTGCATTACTCATCTTAATGTATTAATTCATTATGTCTATTTTCATCCAAGTTTTCAATCTTCATATCAGAATATTGTCTAATTGCCTTTAGTATTGAAGGCCTAAAACTCATCTGCATAATTTTTTTATGTTTAATTAATTTATAGTAATCGAGCCCTACCATAGGAACTTTTCCTATAAATAACCAGCTATCTACTCTATTAAAGATCCTTAGCTCTTTTATATCCTCCCAGCGATAGTCTTTTTTAAAAAAATACTTGAATAATGCTTTATGAATTCCGCTTTGATCAATTGTAATTATTGAAAAACAATGATTTGAAAACAGTATAAGCATCAATGTTGGAAGTACACCAAACATTATTTTCATTGTAATAATTGTGAAATAAGTGGATCTTTCAAGATTTTCTTTAGGCGATATAAAGAACACGAGTATATATAGAAAGTAAAGTAAGAGGATGATAAATGAAAACCCAACCAACCAAAATGGAGAGGTTAAAAATCTGTTTTTTGTTTTCATCACAGGTAATTCCTCCTATCAATAGCAGCCAGCATATCCATCGATTACAATTTTTCCTTCTTCGTTAAGTCCTAAATTCAATAAAGAGTTAAAGGCAGTGTAAATTGCTCCATATGTAGTTGCCAAATAATAACTCGCAGGACTTATAGATAAAGAACTGTTTAATCTGGAAAGGTATGGGAGAGTTGTATCTGTAATACCGCTAAATACAGATGGAGTGGAACTAGTTATGTAACTCATTGTTCCGAATGTAAGTAGCGAAACAACTCCCGTCACAGCTCCTACAGATATTGCATGATTGTAATCAATATTATCCCATCCATTATTCATTCCTTGATTTACATAGTCACTTAGAAATCCTC
>PGXI01000030.1 GCA_002839125.1 Tenericutes bacterium HGW-Tenericutes-5 | reverse complement strand
CGGCTGTTGTGGATGAAGGTATTACTGAATTTAAGGTAATAAAAATTATCTGGTTTTGATAAGTTTTCAGAGTAAATATAATTTTCATAACTAAATTCTTTAATTAAATCAAGATCTTCAATTTGATTTTTAATTAGAAAATCTAACATTTTCCCTCTACATTTTTTAGCGTTATAACTTACTACTTTTAATTCTAATTCATCACTTTCTTCGTAAAACTCAATATTTATCATTCTACCAGAATAATTTTTTAACATTTTTGAAAATTCATTTGAAGCTAAATTGATGATAACTTCTTCGTTCATAAAATAATCATCAACAATTTTTTGCCAATACTTATATAAACTAATCTTTGGTAATTTGATTGTCATATCAAGTCGATAGGGATAGATTAAATCGTTTGGAGATAATACACCATACATTGCTGATAGAATTCTTAAATGATCATTCATGTATTTAAGTTGCGAACTATTATAAATGTTTAAACTCAATTGTTCAAACACTACTCCAGTATAATTTCTGATTGCTTCTTTGACTGGTTTATCTGAAAAATCAGATTTGTAATTATTTATAGTCTCTTCAAGAAGTTTTCCCTTAATCTTAAATATCAACGAAATCTTATCTTTAGATAATTTTCTAATCTTTTCATACAGTTTTAGTGTTTCTTTCTTTAATACAACATTTTTTTCTGTCAATTCATCAGTAAAACTCATAGTTTTACTCGGTGAAATTATAATCTTCACTTTTTTATAAGTATTCCTTTAGTAAATCCTTAGCTTCTTCAACTGTTAGAACTTTTCCAGCTGAAACTATCTTTTCATCGATGATTAATC
The DNA here is from genome assembly GCA_002839125.1 of Tenericutes bacterium HGW-Tenericutes-5. Lineage (GTDB taxonomy): Bacteria > Bacillota_I > Bacilli_A > Izemoplasmatales > Hujiaoplasmataceae > UBA2289. The sequence goes on along the minus strand of PGXI01000030.1, from coordinate 12,414 downwards.
CTGGTGTTCGCATTAAACCTGAATTAGCTATCGCCATCATATCAGTGACATACAAAATTTCTGCTTTTAAACCAATTTGATTGACGGCTTCTGTAACGTTCTCTAATAGCTTTTTACAATTTTTGCATCCTGATCCTAATACTTTGATTTTCATAATTTTTTCCTCCTATTTTTTTTATATAAATAAATAACTAAACGCATTAAATAAATAACCCATAATTATGATTCCAGCTGTAACTATTCCGACAAATGTTAGTAATAATTTCATCTTAACTACCTTTTTAATCATAATTATTGATGGTAAAGATAAAGCAGTAACTGCCATCATGAAAGCTAATACTGTTCCGATTTGTACTCCCTTTAAGACTAGTGCTTCTGCTATGGGAAGAGTTCCGAAGATATCAGCGTACATTGGAATTCCAACTACCGTAGCTATTAATACTGAGAACGGATTATTTTCTCCAAGTACTGTAGCTATCCAATCTTTAGGTATGACTCCATGAATTATTGCGCCAATTAAAACTCCAATTAAGATATATATCCAAACACGCCTGATTATTTCTTTCACTTGATCTTTAGCATATATTCTTCTATCTTTTTTTGTCATAATTTCAATATCTTGATTTTCAGCAATTTTATTGTTATCAACTTTGATGAAATCAGCAACATACTTATCCATTTTGAATACACTAATTACTGTTCCACCAATTATTGCTATCAAAAGACCTACAACTACATATGCTAATGCTATCTGCCAATTAAAGATACTTGCTAATAAAACAACTGATGCTAAATCAACTAATGGTGAAGAAATCAAAAAGGAGAATGTAACTCCAACAGGTAACCCGGCTTTTGTGAATCCAATAAATATTGGTATGGAGGAACAAGAACAAAACGGTGTTACTGTCCCAAGTAATGCTCCAATAACATTAGCCCAGATGCCTTTATATTTAGAAAGAATTTTACTTGTTCTTTCTGGGGTAAAATATGATTGAATATAAGAAGCTAAGTAAATTAGAACTGATAAGAGAATAAAGATTTTAATGACATCATAAAAGAAAAAAGTAATGCTTTTATAAATCCAAGAAACTTCATTAAGCTTAAATAAATCCCTAAAAATCCAATTAATTCCATCTTCTAACCAAGTCATTTTTAGGAATAAGTTATTTAAGAAAATAAATATTTTTGCTATCATTTGTCAGTGCCTTTCAATTTCTTCAGACTATTTAAGTAGTTTATCATATCGTCAATTATTTTATCGTTAACATCTAATTTGCGCCAGATGCCCTCTTTTCTTGAACTAATTAAATTTGCTTCTTCCAGAATATTTAAGTGATAAGTCATCGTTGGTTGAGTTACTTCAACTTTGTTAATTAAAGTACATCCACATGTTTCTCCTTTAATCATTTGTTCGAAAAGAATTAAGCGATTTTTATCGCCAAGAGCTTTGAAATAAGTTGCCATTTTTTCTTCCATTAAAAGCCACCTCATCATATAGATATTTATCTATATATATAAACATCTATATTATAAATCTTCTAAACTTATAAAGCAAGAAAAAAATCAGAATTTTCATCTGATTTTCTTTTTATTAATTACTATCTCACTTATTAAGTAAAATATAAATCCTAGTAAAATGATTCCTAGTGATAAAACTAACGTGTGGTAGGGATAACTCCACTCACCAATTACTGGAAATCTTGAATCTGGATACCTTGTCCAAAAGTAATTGCTATAATCGCCGATACTTTCTTTATAAAGATTGATAAGGTGAGTTATTACTATTGTAATTGAAATACTAGTTGCTGATACCCAAAATCTTTTTAACTTGAGTTTCCAAATTCGAGTTTTTACAGCGTAGATTATCACAAAAAACATTAGCAAATGGCTTATATTGCTTTGCACAGCCATAAAGGCGAAGTCATTAAAATACGGTAGAATTCCATGCGGTATAATAATTGAGGTTATTCCACCGACCACTGCCGGTATTGCAGCGATCTCAAAAAGAATTCTCTTTTGAAACAACCCTGCAGTTACTGTAAAATATACTCCCCAACTACACATATGAAAAGCTATTGACTCAAACCAAGTGTAATTATAAACATAATGAAAATTTGCTACTCTAAGGGTTTCAAGTATCAATAAAACTAAAGCTATAATTCGTAGATATCTGTTTTTGTTATTAATCTTTTTCCCCAAAAACCAAAGTACAATAAAAAGCAAAAACATTAGTACTAACATAGTGATATGATACCAACCAAACATATACTGTCTGGTTGGATCATAGCTAAAACCTTCATTTCCCCAAAAGTAAGGAATAAAAGCTAATACATTCATCATTCGCTAAACTGGATAATTACGATTGAGTATCCACTAGTAAAAACTGGAACTGGTGCTAATATTTCAATGTATTCTGGGAACACGTGAGTTGGCATCGTTGCTATAACTGCGGTTCTAAAAGAGACTGAATTCATTTGAGCATAAGTATAGGCATTAACTACTTCTCCTGCAGTAAGACCATAGAAAGCAGCTAACTGAGCTAGATTTTGTGCATCTCCAGCGCTTAAACCATAAGGCGCTGACATTAACTCAACTATTAAAGCTTGAAAAGCACTGTATTCTGAATAATCACCTAATGGGAAAGCAAATTGACCGCTGCTGATTCTTGGGTCGCCACTAGTCAAATAATCAAATGATCTTTCAACTTGATAATCGCCAATATGAACCTTAACTTCAGATCCACTTATTTGTTCAGTGTTATTTGGTGGTAACATTACTTTCGCTCCCGATGAAGGTTCTGTCAATAAAATGAAATTAATCTTTTCGGTTTCAAGTCCTGTTACAGGATCTGTCATAAGGTTTATAATCGATCTTCCTGTCGGAGATATACCCGTCTCAATACCACTCTTTAATGTTAAGGCAACTTGAGACATACCGTAAGCTTTAAACCATGCTTCTTCACCTGAAATCCAGTTATTAATAATAGTTGTTGGGTCTAAGTAAAGGTATGGATTTGGATCGAAGATCTTGTTATAAGATTCATCAAAAACGGCAGGTCTAGTATCTACCATATGGATAGCTGCACCACCCGATTGACCGATTTCACTATTATAAAGTAAGAAACCAAGACCACCATGTGAATATAGACTGTTTGCCCATGAATTATATACTTTTACATAATCCATCGTAATATAAGTAGGCATTGTATCTGTTTTATAACCAAAAGCATTGTTAGTAACTGCGATAACAGTATTGAAAATAATTAAATTATTTAAGTTAGATGAACCGCTCGCTACCATAACACCTGTATAACCACCAGAGTTTCTACTCATCAAACGTTCTTGAATTTCGATTTCTTCAGCTGTTCCGCTAAAATCAACATAAGGCGTTGAGGTATTGCCTTTTACGATTAAGTTGTTCATAGTAAATTGATTGTTATTTAAATTGTTTGTTAAAGACGTATCTGTTACACCATAGAAGAATACCCCGATTTGAACACTGATGATTTCAAATGATTGAGCAAAACCTACTGTTCCACTACCACTATCTGCATTACTGAATGGTAATTCGCTACCATCGATTGTCATGAAGTTACCTTCAATTGTGAATTGATCATCATCGATTGATGTAGAGAACCTTTGATAAGCATTACCAGTGATTGGATTTGCTAGTGTTGGTCTTCTATTAATCGGAGAACCGTCTGAATTTTTTTGCTCTGTAGATAGTTCAGCTTTAAATGACGCGTGAATATTAATTGTTGAAACGTTGAAATCAGCGAAGTATTGTTTTAATTGTTGATTGTTAAAGACATTTACACCATCATTGACTGTAAAGATATATTCAAGCGGTGTAACAACCATAGCATTAGCTTGGTATCTTGGTTCAACCACTAGTTTCAATGTTTTACCAACAGTTGAAGCTTGAAGCTGAATTTGGTTATCACCAACAAAACTTAAATAACTGCTTACGTTTGCTTCAGGAACTAATTGATATGTTTCTCCAACTAATTCATATAATTCATAATCTAAATAAGTCTGTGCTAGTGGAATTCTTGAACCTTGGTTATTAACCATTCTCAAGTCCAAATAAAACTCATTAGCATAACCCACATAATAATCCACTGCTTGATCTAAGAATGCTGATCCAACTTCTTTAGCATCAAGATAGTTTTGATAGTTAGAACCAATATCGAATTGTTTGATGTCATGAACTACTAAGGCATCATAAACAACTGTTGGATAACCATCTCTAATCATTCTAAATTTGAAAGACCCGGAGATGCCATTAGTTGAAATCGTATTAGCATTCGCAGTTGCGAATTCTTGTCCAGTTACAATTTCAAATGTATAACTTAAGCCAAATTGATAGTCTAGATTTGTATAGAATATATAACGTTTTGTTTCTTCAAATGTTTCAATGATAAAGTAATCATAGACAGCTACTTCTGTTGGATCGCCGCTAAAGATTGATTCGTTAACAAATTCAAACACTTCTGAAACTTCACTATGATAATGATTATCTTCATCACCCAAAGCTCTTATCGTTAAATTATGAGTACCTGGGTTAACCAATTCTTGGAATAATACATATTCAGGATTGGTTGATAAAAGCGTTAAAGTATAAGTATTTACTGAAAGTGTTGGTACTGTTATAAGTCCAGTAATAAGTTGGTTATTTAGTACGAACTCATATCCAGCTGGTTGTAAACCATTGATTGTTGCTGGATTGATATCCCAAGAAATTACTATTTGTGTTTCATCAGCGGTGATGTCAATATTTGTAGGTGTTGTAAATGGTGTAAGTTGTTCCCACTGTGCATAAAGATTAGTCATTATGTCAGGGAATTGACTAAATAATAAATCCCCTTGAATAATTTTATTACCACCAGTTTCTGCGTCAAACCAACCTAAGAATTTATAACCAGGACGATAAAGATCCCAAAGGATTGAATCTGCTCCAATTACTTCTAAAATCGGTTGTCCTAAATCGTTTATAGCAGATGCAATGTATTTAATAATTCCACGATCTAGGAAAGTGACTGTTTTAACACCAGTTTGATAGTAAATAGCATATACTACAATACTTTCCTTCATATTATCAAATTGAGTTCTATCCCAAACTGCTAAACCACCACTTGGTTGAACCAAGGCTGGTGCGTTAGCAAGTAAGAATGTATCGTTATAATAGATTTTAAATGTAATAATTGCTTCCTCAGGTGTTGTAAATAGATCCGGATCTTGAGCGAAAGTAATTGTAAGAATTATCTTTCTATAATAAACTTGAATCTTATCTAGTCCCGTTCTATTACCAGTAACCATAATTAATTGTTCAATGTCAGAATACTCTACGCCGTCATAAACGAAATAATCAAAGACATACCCTTCATATATTTGAACTGGATTTCTTTCAAGTCCGTAATATAAATTAATAAATGTTGTAGTAATTGCCGGTTGTGATGGATCTAGAATTACAATATTAGGATCATTTAAATCTTCTTTTAAGAATATTGATTCAATTTCCCAAGTATAGAAATCTAATTGCCAAGCCGCATAAAGTGTTATTGAAGATACTACTGGATCATTAAAATCATAAAGAGTTGTAAGTTCGCTATCTATATACCAGGCAAGGAATGTATAACCGTTTCTTGTTGGTGATGCAGGAGTGGCCAATGTCAAACCATAAGCAACCGTATCAGGATCAATTGTAGAACCTTCCCCAGTATTATAAGTAACTGTCATTGGATTTCCAACATAAATTGCTGTAAAAGTAAAGTTGCCTGTTACAACATGAGTAGTTGGGTCAGTGTCCCAGTAAGGTGTTGTTAAATCATAATTTACTTTTGAAGGTATAGCTGGAATATCTACTAATTGAATATTTTCCATGTAAGGAACATATACATAAGTTTCAACTCCATCAATATCGAAGGTTATTGTATAAGTAATTGCTTCCCATCGAGCATACAATATTTTATCTTCAGTTGAACCTACTGGAATTGAAGTAACTTGTACACCGCCAGTTAACTCAGTAAACCAACCAACGAAATTGTATCCGGTTCTTGATGTTGGTGACGTTAGTGTAATATTTGGTGTTTCAATAGTGTAACTAGTAGGGTTTGATGTAGTTGTTTCTTCCAAGTTAAGATAGGTTATGGAATAAGTAATAACTTGATATGAAGCCACTAAAGTTATATCTCCATCAATATTCCAAGTACCAGATTCAAAAGCTACACCTTCATATAGCCATTCAACAAATGTATACCCAGATTTTACTGCTATTGGAAGCGTAAATGTTGATCATAGGTTACGGTTAAAGGAATAATTTCATCTCCGCCATCAGTAGCGAATGTTATTGTGTAATCATTTGCCTGCCAATTAGCATAAAGCATTATATCTTCTAAAGGCATTACCGTAAATGTATATTCATTCAAGAAAGTACCGTCATCAAGATACCAACCTAAGAATGTATATCCTGTTCTCGTTGGTGATGTTGGTTCTACAACAGTATCACCAGGAGCTTTAGAGATGCTAGCTACATAAGAACCACCGTTAGAAACAAAATCTATTACAGGCCACTCTGTCCACACTGCTACTAAAGTAATATTGGCAGCGATATTGTAAACTCCTGAGCCAAATGCTTCTGCATTATAAGTCCATCCAGCAAAATTGAATCCTGGTTGAGTTGGTTCTGGCAAAATAAAACTTTGTCCAAAAGTTACGGTCATATCCGCTATAGGTGAACCACCCGTTGAATCAAAACTTATTGTGTATTCATTTGCAAGCCACCTTGCATATAATGTTTTGTTTCCAGTAGTTCCAAGTGTGATTTCACTTACCTCAGTTCCACCACTTAGCGATGTAAACCAACCAATAAATGTATACCCTGTTCTATTACTTGGATCCAACAATACAAAGGAAGGTGTTTCAATTGTATAGTTAATAGGATTACTGTGGGTTGTCCCATTAAGATTTAAATAATTTAAAGTATAAACATTGACATTATAAGAGGCAACTAGTGTTATGTTTTCTGTTAAAGTCCATGTTCCAGAAATAAAACCTACTCCCTCTAATTGCCATTCAACGAATGTATAACCTGTTTTAACAGGTGTTGGAAGAATAAATGCTTGATCATAGGTTACTGTTAATGGAAGAATTGCTACTCCTCCATTAGCATCAAATGTTATTGTATATTCGTTTGCTTCAAACACTGCTACTAATGTAATATTATTAGTTAAAGTCCATGTTCCAGAATCAAACGTCACTCCATCTAATTGCCATTCAATAAAGGTATAACCTGTTTTTACTGTAGCTGGCAAGATGAATTCTTCATCAAATAAAACGCTTAAAGGAGCGACAAAATCTCCGCCACTTGAATTAAATGTAATTGTGTATTCTTTTGGTTCCCAACGAGCGTAAAGATTAAGATTACCAGTTGTACCTAATTGAATTTCCGTTACTTGATTTTCAACTTCAGCTCCATCAAACCAACCAATGAAGGTATACCCAACTCTTGACGTTGGATTTGATAAAATAAAACTGTCTGTTATTTTATAAGTTGTTGGGTTACCATTTTGAGTTCCGAATAAATCGTGGTAGGTAATAGTATAACTAATAGCTTCCCATTTTGCATATAAATCAATTCCGTTTAAAGGCATTGAATAATTTGTTAAAGAAATAGGACTTCCTGTACCCTCAGCGTTCAAATACCACCCTGAGAATTGATAACCTTCTCTTATTGGAATATCCGTATGGGTTACAGAACTTTGATAAGGTTGTGTAATAATATCAGTTTCATTTTCACCAAATAATCCACCATTACCATGAAGTATTATATCATAGTCATTAGGAGTCAAAATTGCATTAACTTCTAGGTTTGATGTAACGTTATCAAAATTCTTGTCCCAAGAATCAAAGGTATAACCAGGCACATTAACGGTTGGTGCAGTAGCTGATTGGCCGTAAAGAACCGTTTCACTTTTAACTTGCGAACCTTGAACTCTAAAGTTTACGATAAAACTAATCGGTGTAAAGAAAACCTCAATCTCAATATCTTCTGTAATTACTAGTTCAGTTAAATTCTCTGAATAACCAGCAAAAGTATAACCAATCTTTTCTGGATTATTTGTTATCTCTGGAACCAAATCTCCATGGTTGACTTGATAAGTAAAGTATACATGATCCCATTGGTCAATAAAGGAAACAGTATACACTTTTATCTCATAAACTGCATCAATTCTATCATTTTCTATGATTTCACTTCCATCATAATCCCATGAAGCATTGAATCCAACTCTTTGAGGAATGGCTGGTAGTTGATCTATTGTTGAACCATGTTGAACAGAAAGTGTTGTGACTAAATTATTGTCAGAATAAAATTCTACCTGATAAAAAATAGGATTCCATTTTGCATAAAGCGTCATGTCACTAGCTACCATTCTAGTTGCTTGGAAAGGTGTTTCAAAATTACTATCAGAGTACCAACCACCAAAAGTGTATCCTTCTTTATTTAAGTTCGATGGTAGGGTTATTGTCGCTTGACAATTAGCAGTAATATCCGCAATCGCTGTTCCATTATTGGTTTCAAAGCTAAGAGTATACTGATTTATCTCCCATTTAGCATAAAGTGTGATATTTCTAGTAGCTCCTTCAGCAAAATCGAATTGAGTTTCAAAGGTTGATTCTTCATACCAACCTCTAAAACTATATCCCTCTCTCAGCGGGACAGGTTCAGTGATTTCTGTTAATTGCGTGATTGTAATCGCTTCAACCGCCGATCCTCCTTGAGCATCAAATGAGACTGTTACACTACGATTACCGCAGGCAACAATAAATAACATAAAAAATATAAAAGTAAAACTTAATAAATATTTCTTCATATTTTCCCCTCCTTAAATTTCTGGGACTATGATTACGTCAGGTGTTTTAAACCATAGTGTTAATTCATCGAAAAACTGAGTATTCTTATCTTTAATCTGAATCGTGATCGTTCTTTTATTGGCAATTGATTGCAAATCATAAATTACATAAATTTTTCTTTCTATCGAATCTACTTGAATATTAATCCCTTCAGCGGTTGTTGTAGCTTGAATATCAACATTGGCATTATCAGGAAATATTGTATATTCAATAATATAGATATTATCATTTTCGGTAACAATATCCGTAACATTTTTAAACTTATCTCCATCATCATTAGTTTCATCATATTCTGCAATCGAAATAGTTTCTAACTCAATGTTACTTGGATTTTCTGGTAATGTTCCCCAAACAGCAATCAAGATTATCGAGAAAATACTGAATACCAAAACCAGTACTAGAAGTATTTTTTTATTCATCAAATTTACCCCCTTTAATATTCAATATCATCGAAATATGCTTTTAAATAAGTGTGGAATGTAAACAATCGATAAAGCAAAAATATAGTAGCTAAACCAATCATAATATACCAACCAATATCTTTTGCAAACACAAAAGCAAATATTGAAATCACTCCAAAAAACAATGACAACCATAAGCCAATTGACAAGGACTTGCTAACATTTTGATTGTTTGTTATTGATCCAGTAGCTGCATAATCAGATAACTTTGGCGCTAATAAATCTATTTGGAACGACCAGAGTATATGACCAGAGTTTACAATTACAACAAACACATAAAGTAACCAAATATTATCTTTTGGAAACACCGGCAAAGCTTGTGCAAATAAAACGAAACTGAATGCAATCATCAAAAACGTAAATATCATATTAAATATGATTTTAGCCCAGGCCATTCTTGAAGTATTATATGGTGCGGTTTTTAACAAAACAAATTCATATCCTTCTTTTGTAATTGCTGTTGCAGAAGCTGTATTTGAACCAGTTACAATTAAAAGCGTAATTATAACATTTAATATCAAAACTACTTGATTTCCAAAACTGGATCTATTCATTCCCATATATATATAGTTGAGAATATACATGAAAAAAGGCAACGTTAATAATAACCCGTAATTATTAAGTAGTTCATTAAGACTTCTTCTAGCGATTGTGAACTCTTTCTTGAAGAATGTAAAGAATAACGTTCTTGTTTCAAAAGGCTTATTCTTGATTTTTTTTGTGATTGTATTTTCTTGAGAAAATGACATCAATCTAAAATAAACTGGTTTTGACACAAGATAGTTTAGAACTCCTAAGCCTGAAACTGTTAAAATCAAAAATAATAAGTTAAGTAAATAATTATAGCCAAAAAGCATCTTTCCAATGGCTGTATAAATCGTACCAAATTTAACTGTTTTTTGAATCGCTAGTGATAATGATAAAACAAAGCGATTATATAATTGAACAATTCTTATTGGTGTTGGAATTTGATTTACAATGTAGTAAGTAAAATAGAATGTCAACAAGACAAACAATAACGTCAAAATACCTGATAATAGATTATGTCTTTTAATAAAATTCAAAAAGAAAGTTATCGGCATCGAGATAAAAGCTGCAATACCTATAGAAATAAATGGTAAGAAAAATAGTACAAAAGTCAAACTAAAATAATACAGAAACCCTAATCCAGATATAATTCCAAAACCAATTAGTATTGGTATTAGTAAAAATAGATTTCTAACAAACTCATTAACATAATATACTAATATTTTACTAATAAAAATTTCGTCATTTTTTGCCGCTAATGAGAACAATATTTGATTGTCTTTACTTTGATATAAGTCGCTGACTAACGATACTATTGACACCACAATATTTAATCCTTGTGTAAACATTAGTAAAAAAATTAATAAAAACTCGTTAACAGGAATATATAGGATGTTCTTAAGGACATGTAAAGCTAATGTAACAGCCACTGTCAAAGCAATTATTATGGCTGTTCTGATAGCAATATGAGTGTAGATTCGTTTTGAACCCTTAACATACATTCGTGACTTATTACTAAGTTGTAAAAGAGTCAGTATTTTAATTCTTTCAAGCATGATTAACCTCTACTTTTGCGTTTTTTATGCCTTTCATGTAGAGTTCTTCTAAGGAGACATTTTTATCTTTTAAAACGTTGATATCATAAACTCCCGTTAATTCACCTTGAGTGATAACAGCAATTTTAGTACAAATCTTTTCCACAACTTCAATAACATGACTTGAGAAAAAGACAATGTTTCCTTTTTTTGCGTGTTCTCTCATAATTTCTTTAATTTGATAGGAAGAAATTGGATCTAGTCCTGTTAAAGGTTCATCTAATATCCAAACTGGTGGTTCGTGAATCAAAGAAGCTATAACGACTAATTTTTGTTTCATCCCATGAGAGTAGGATTTAATCATTTGATCTATCGCATGTGATAGAGAAAGTTTTTCTGCCAAATCATTTAACCTTTGATCTCTTAAGTCTTTTGAGACTCGATAAAGATCGGCAACATAATTGATATATTCTCTTCCTGTTAATTTTTCATAAACAGCATGGTTATCAGACACATAACCGATTCTTAGTTTAGCTTCTAGAGGTTGAGATTTTATTGAGTAACCACAAACCTCAATTTCGCCTTCAGTAATTGATTGAATCCCCACGATGCTTTTTATCGTTGTGGATTTACCAGCACCGTTATGTCCTAAAAAGCCGTAAATTTCTCCTCCTAAAACTTCCAAAGAAAAATCTTTCACAGCGTATCTTTCTGATTGTCCATATCTTTTTGAAAAATGACTTATTTTAATCATATCAGCACCTCCAGGATTCATCGGTTCACTAGGTTTTCTTCCATCTAATAATTCCAGCATTCGCAAATGATCTACTCTCATCTTCTTTTGTTTTTGTCTCAATAGATAGTGCTGGTCAACCATTTGGTAAAACGCATCATAGACAAACCAACTTGCAAACATTAAGATTATAAAAACAAAATAATAGATCAATTGAAAAGCCCAGAAAAATCTAAAGGTTAGGTCTCTAAAACTAAATTCTAAAACGTTATTATACTGCAGTTCCCTTATCCCAAACATGTCAGTTAAAAAATCACTATAAGTAAAGAAATAATCTACTGAAGTATAGTTGTTAAACCAGGCATTAAGGAATATAACTACTACAAAGTAAACAGAGAAGACGGCTAAAGCTTTGTACATATGACTTAGGTTTGGTCTTGGAAATGTATGAAAAGCCACTGCTAATATTGGAATAACGAAAGCGTATAGATGGTTGTACCCAAAATGAATTACCGAGTAAGAAAAGAAGTCGCTACTGTAATTTGGTAATATAATAGCGGCTATCGCACCTAATACATTAGCAAAATACGAGAAGTAAAAAAATCTTTTTATCCTAAATACCACCGCAAACAATAAAAGAATAACAGCTGTATTACATAAATGCAGAGGTAAAGCAGCTAAACTCTCTCTACGAATAAAGAAGTATTGGACAAAACCTGCAAACGCTAAAAGAGTTATTAACCAAT
>PGXI01000029.1:6827-20133 GCA_002839125.1 Tenericutes bacterium HGW-Tenericutes-5 | reverse complement strand
CCTTCCCAATTTGCAGCATTTATATCCAGTCAAAAGATTCATATTATGGTTTAGAATCAATATCTTTCAACTTTGGAGATGTAAGAGGTGGATTCTTTAATATCGGTACCAGTGGTTTTAATGTTCAAATATCTAATGATGGTTCAAGTTGGACTACGATTTATTCAGGTAATGCATCAACTAGTTTCCCATTGATTTCGATCAATGTCGAAACCATTATTAATGGAGGTTATACTCTGGGTAATGGAGTTGTTGTGGATATGGAAAGTGATTTGTATGTTAGAATCAATTTCACTGGAGCTGGTTTATGGCAAGATCGTTTGGTTAACATGGATAATTTAACTATTAACTATCGTTCTGTTGTAAATTGATAATATATTTATTAGATTAGCCATTTAAGAACATTACGGTTTAGTAATGTTCTTTATTTTTTTAAAAATTATGAAAAGAGGTGATTGAAATGAAAAATGGTAGATTGATGAGACTTGTTCTTATTGTTTTTGTCATGATGTTGTTTTCAGTTTCAATCACTGTTACCTATGGATATTGGACTAGTGATATTTTGCAAGGGAGTTATGTTAAGCAAAATCAAATCATGATAGGGCAATGGGAGACTTTAAGTGAAGAAGAACAATCGATTCAAGATTTAGAAGCTTTTGCGGAGTGGATTGAAAGCAATGGTGGTCCAATTGGAATGGTTTATGATAATTTTACCGTAACAAATGGTACACAAATTTCTTTTGAAAATATTCTTTTGGAAGGAATTGAGTGGGATATTTTAGGTACAGGAACGACAGATAGAAATAATAAAAGACCAACAATAGGTTTTGTTCAAGTAATTGATAGAACTCTAAATAGCTCTAATCAACCACTTCATCAAATATTACCTGCAGCGCCAACAGATCCAATTCCATATCCAGAGTACAGTTTCTTTCTAGCTAATGATGTTTTGAATACTAATACCAACAATTTAAATAGTATTAGACTTAATTATAAGGTGGAAATTACAACATCTACAATGATTGAAAATGTATCGTCAGTTTCGTTTTACGCTTATCGGGGGCTTTATGATTCTGTAAATGAAGGAACTACGTACAACCCTTTAGTTAATCGAGATTTTACTGTAAGTGTAAGTACTGATGGAATAAGTTGGACAACTATTGGAAGCGGAACACCAGGAAGTACAACTAATTCAAGTGCAAGTTTTAATTATTATAGTTTTAATATTCCTAGTAATTTGCAAAATGTAGGTATTTACATCAAAATATATTTTAATGGTGGATCAGTGTTTTCTAGTGGAAATCACTATTATTCTAGACTTGTAATTGATGAGCTACAAATCAATAATTGATTTAGTGATAGATATGATAATCATATTGTTTAATGCTCTGTATTATGCTATAATCTTTACAAATATTTTACTTTTTTAAAGAGTACTTAATTTGGTGAGAAGATGAGCAGAGATTTAGAAAATAAGCAAAATATTAATAAAGATTTAGCAAAAGTTCTAGACAAAAACCGCTATTATAAGATTTTTGTTTGGTCACTAGTTTTAGTCTTTTTTGTCCTGTTTATTTTTTCTTTGCCAACTCTACTTCCAAAATTGAGTAAACAACTTTTTAATGGGGAACAAATCTTCGCAGTTCCTTATCAATCAAGAGTAGAAGATAACCGGATTTATAAAAAAATAATTTGGGTTGTAGATCATGATGAAGAAGAGTTTTATGAGGATCAGTTAATTGTTGTTTATGATGACTGGACAGATAGTTATTGGGTAGAAAAGATTATTGAGTTCAATGATCTTGAAAAAGAATTGATTGTAACCCATAATGGTACTACTTTGAGAATAGTTGATTATGAAGACGTCTTTGGTGAGTTTCACCGAGAAAGTAATTTCTTGGGCAACATATATTATTTTGTTTCTAGATCTTTTGGGATATTGATTATGGGTAGTGCAATGTTTGTTTCCCTAGGGATTTATTACTTTGGTTTTATAAGACCAGTTAAGAAATTCAACCGAAAATTTAAAGAGAGTTATTTAGATGAATAAGTATTGGAAGTTAATTAAAAATATTATATTTTACGCAGTTGTTGTTTTTCTAGCTAGTTACTTATTGCTGGATGCTTTTGCACCTGATAAAACAGTTAATATTTTCGGCTTTAAAGCTTATGTCATAATTTCGCCATCGATGGAACCAACGCTTAATGTAAATGATGCTGTTGTTGTGAAAAGAGTTGATATTGATAATATTACTGAAGGTGATATTATTACTTTTAAAGCTTACTTACCTGATTTAGGTAGTGAGGCTTATGTAACTCATTATGTTGGGCGAGTAATCGGTGAGGGTGAAGATAAGATTTTTAAAACCCATGGTGAGGGTGAAGAGACCTTTGATTTTTGGGTGAGTAGTGATGGAAGTTCAGATGAAGTGACTGTTGATGATATTATCGGTGTTTATGGCTTTAAAATAGCTAATGCTGGTAAAGTATTTAGAATAGTTCAAGATCCTGTTATGGTTGGATTGCTGGTTGTTAATGTATTATTGATTGTTATAATTGTGAAGTATTATAACAGTACAAAAAAACCTGAAGAAGTAAAAAGTGATGAAGAGTAAAAGGACCTTTTGAGGTCTTTTTTTATTTTAAAGTGGTAACTTGAAAATTTTCTATATTTATAATAAAATATGCATAAGAGGTGGTTCTTAATGAAATACATGATAAGAGATATGAATACAAGATATTTTGCTGGTATTGAACTTATTGGTGGTTTAAGAGTTAACTCTGACGATTACCAAAAGATTCCTGGGCTTTGGGACGATTTAAAAGAAATCTATTTTAGCTCAATTCCTAATAAGGCAATTCCTAATTCCTTCATTGGTTTAGAAATGTATCGTTTTGATTTTATGGAATCTAAAACGATGGATTATTTTGCGCTTGTGGAAATAGATGAGTTGTTTGAAAGTACTGATGAAGATATCGTAACTAAGAAGTTGCCAAAAGGCAGTTATATTAGTTTTAAGATTGAACATGATGACTTGCTTAATGAAGTAGAGAAGGTTTATGAATTTGTTAAAAGAGAAAGAATTAATGTGCATTTAGGTTTTGACGTAAAAGAGTATTTGCCTACAGAAAACTATAAAGAAAAAGGTGCGAAACTTAATCTTCTATTTAAACTAGAAGAGTAGATTAAAGGCTTTAATAGCCTTTTTTTCTTTGCTTAAAAAAATCTATAAAAAATTATTCAAAGGTTGTATTTTATGTTATAATATTTAGTGATGTAAGCGTTTGTAAAGAAGGAGAAAAACAAATGACGGATTTAACGAATGTAAAAGAACTTAAGATGATGGCTGTTGTTAAAGATCGACCAGAAAAAGGCTTCTCAATCGTTCAAAAAACGATTAGCACAGAACTTAAAGCAGGAGAAGTTTTAATTAAGGTCAACAGTGTAAGTTTTTGCGGTACGGATTCACATATTTACAATTATGATAATTGGGCTAAGAACAGATTGAAGCTGCCTTTGACAGTCGGTCATGAGTTCACAGGTGAAGTTATTAAAATTGCTAAGGATGTGGAAAGGGTTAAAGTTGGTGATATTGTAAGTGCTGAGACCCACATTATATGTAATACTTGTGAGTTTTGTTTAAGAGGCGAAGGTCATATTTGTGAGAACACTAAAATCATCGGTGTTGACACGGATGGATGTTTTGCAGAGTATGTAAAAATACCAGCACAAAACTGTTTTATCAGTGATAAGAGATTAAATCAGTTACACCTTTCTGTTCAAGAACCTTTGGGTAATGCAGTTCACACAGTTTGTCACTTTCCGGTGAAGGATAGAAGTGTTGTAATACTTGGATGTGGACCAATTGGACTTATGGGAGTTGATGTCGCTAGAGCTTGTGGAGCGAAGACAGTTATTGCTATTGAGGTTAATGAATATCGAAGAAATTTAGCTAAAGAATTAGGCGCAGACTATATTATAAATCCAATTGAAGAAGATACTTATAAACGAGTCATGGAATTAACTGATAATCGTGGTGTTGATGTCATTTGTGAGTTCAGTGGCAATAAAACAGCAATCGAAACGGCATTTAAATATTTAAAAGCTGGCGGCGGGATGAGTATGCTAGGTTTGCCTAGTGAAAATATTTGCCTTAATATTTCTGATGATGTTGTTTTTAAAGGCGCTCATATTTATGGAGTTGTTGGCAGAAGAATCTATGAAACTTGGGAACAAGTAAAGCATTTGTTAGATAACGATTTGTTACATCTAGATAAGGTTATTACTCATCAATTTCCACTAAGTAAAATTAATGAGGCCGCAGAAGTTATGAATGGTAAAAATTGCGGTAAAATAATATTGATACCAGGGGAGTGATTAATTTGAAAAATAATTTGAAATATTTAGAAAATCAAGTAGAAGAGTTAAAGAAGGATGGCGTTTATCGTATATTACCGATAAATTATGGACCATGCGCTAATGTCATTGATTTGAATCACAAAGAAGTAGTTAATTTATCTTCAAATAACTATTTAGGATTAGCAGGAAATAAACGCGTAAAAAAAGCCGCAATCAATGCGGTTAAAAAATTTGGTGCTGGTACTGGTAGCGTTAGGACAATCGTCGGTAATATGAGTATCCTTGAAGAACTGGAAGACCTATTAGCTGAGTTCAAACGTGAAGAGGCCGTTACTTGTTTTCAATCTGGGTTAAACTGTAATATTGGCGCTATCCAAGCGATTGTTAATAAGGGTGATTTAATTATTAGTGATGAACTAAATCATGCCTCAATTATTGATGGTGTAAGACTTTCAAGAGCTGATAAAGCTGTTTATAAACACTCTGATATGGAAGATTTAGAAAGAGTTTTGAAAGAAAAAAGGAAAGATTATAATACTTGTTTAATCATTACTGATGGTGTGTTCTCAATGGATGGAGATTTAGCAAAATTACCGGAAATTGTAGAATTGGCTAAGAAGTATGATTGTTTGACTTATGTGGATGATGCCCATGGAAGTGGTGTTTTAGGTGAAAGCGGTAGAGGTACCGTTGATCATTTTAAACTTCATGGACAAGTAGACTTTATTATTGGAACCTTGTCAAAAGCTATCGGAGTAATCGGCGGATATGTAGCTTCTAAGAAAATTGTTAAAGAATGGCTACTTCACAGAGCGAGACCTCTATTGTTTTCAACTGCTTTACCACCAGCAGCAATCGGTGCGACTATTGAATCTGTTAAGATGTTGATGGAAAGCGAAGAGTATACTGATAAGTTGTGGGATAATGCAAAGTATTTTAAAGAAAGAATGAAAAATCTAGGGTTTGACATCGGTCATAGCGAAACACCAATCACCCCTGTTATGGTAGGCAATGAAGCAAAGACAATGGAGTTTTCAAAAGCTTTACTAGCAAATGGAGTTTTTGTTTCAGGAATTGTTTTCCCAACTGTTCCAAAAGGAACCGGTAGATTAAGATGTATGATTAGCGCGATGCATACTAAGGATGATTTAGATTTTGCGATTAAAGTTTTTGAAAAAGTTGGAAAAGAGTTAAAAATAATCTAAAAAAAGAACAAGCAAGGTTTACTTGCTTGTTTTATTTTTGCCTTTATAATGTTTAGCGAGTCCGCCAATACTTGTTTCTCGGTAAGAATCTAACAGATCTTTTCCGGTTTCTTTCATCGCATCGACAACTGTATCGAAAGATACGAGCCTAGTATCGATAAGAAGTGTTGCTAGTTCGCCAGCATTCATCGCTCTTACGGCAGCAACAGCGTTTCGTTCAATACAAGGTATTTGTACATAACCTAAAATCGGATCACAGGTTAAACCTAAATGATGCTCTAGGGCAATCTCAGCGGCGTACTCTATAACTTCTAGATTGCCGTTTTCTAATTCGCTATAAGCAGCGGCTGCCATCGCACAAGCTGTTCCAACTTCGGCTTGACATCCTGCTTCAGCTCCAGAGATAGAAGCATTATGTTTAACAATGTTGCCGATGATGCCAGCGGTTGCTAAACCATCGAGGATTCTTTCATCAGAGTATTTTCTAATATCTCTTAAGAAGTATAAAAGACTTGGCAATACACCACTAGCTCCACAAGTAGGAGCAGTCACAACAACTCCGCCACTAGCATTAACTTCTGAGGTTGCATAAGCGAAGGAACTAAGTAGTCTAAGTTCAATGGAAACTTTGTTTTTTTGATCATTAAGTAACGACTTAGCTTTTCTTTTAACTTCTAAAAGGCCTGGTAAATATCCTTCTTGATGTAGTCCAAGGTTAATTGTTTCTTTCATTTGAGACCAAATTTTTCTTAAGTAATCTTTAAAATCTGGATTCTCATGTTGATACACATACTCATATAATTTTAAATTATTTTCTTGACAGTAATCTTTAATTTCTTGAAAATTCTTATGAGGATAAACTTGAGGTTTTTCCTTTAAATCATCACCTTTTCTTAAGATTGATCCTCCACCAATTGAATAGTATCTTTCACTGCCAATTAGCTGATTATCTTTATAGATAGCGATATCCATTGTGTTGGGATGTTCGAGATTGAGTTCTTTAGAAAATAAGACATTTGCATTTTTTAAAGTTTCACGGATAATTTTGTCTGTTAAATGTCCAAGGCCTGTAAAGCTTAAACTACCATAAAGAGTGACTTCATAAAAGTCACCCTGATAATTCTTTAATATTTCTTGGCAGATTTTTTCAGGCCCCATTGTATGAGAACTCGAAGGACCTCTACCGATTTTATATAGTTCTCTTAAAGATTCCATATTATTTATGAAGAAGTAAAATCATTTCTCTTAAGGCTTTAGCCGCAACAACAGTAGAAACATTTGAACTGTCTAACATTGGAGCTAGCTCAACTAAATCAGCACCAACTACATTGTTTAACTTCTCAAAGCTTTTCATCGCGTTAAGAAGATCTTTAAAAGTCATTCCACCTGGTTCAGGTGTTCCTGTGCCAGGGAAAACTGCTGGATCTAAAACATCTAAGTCGATTGTGATATAGACTGGTTTATCTTTTATTTTCTCGATTACTTCATCTAGACCATCAAAGTTGAATTTTTGCATATAAGTATGACCATTTTTAGCAAAGTCAAATTCGTGTTTGTCACCGCTTCTAATTCCAAATTGATAAATTCTACCATCACCTAAGATGTCATAGCATCTTCTAATAACAGTAGCGTGAGAAAGTTTTCTTCCTAAGAATTCATCTCTAAGATCAGTGTGAGCGTCAAGATGGATGATATGAAGACTAGGATATTTTTCCATTAAAGCTTTTACAACTGGAAAAGTAACTAAGTGTTCACCGCCAATCATCATTGGTTTTTTATTGTTGAATACGATTTTTCTTGATACGTCATAAATGATGTCTAGAGATTCTTCAACTAGTCCCATCGGTAATTCTAAATCACCGATATCAACTGTATGATAATCTTTTAAATCCATTTCTTTGTATGGGGAATACCATTCAATACCGATTGATTCAACTCTAACAGCATTACCGGCAAATCTCGTTCCTGGGCGGTATGATGTCGTGTTGTCTAATGGCGCTGAAAATAAAACTACATTGCTTTCAGGGTATTCGCTTTTACAACTTTGAAATGATAAATCTACTTTTTTCATATTAAATCACCTTCATATTTAATCCAATTTTCTTTGTCGACGATTTGTACATAATCAATATCTGTATCATTATCGATATCGCTTTGTAATGAACCGCCTTTTTCTTTATAAAATTTAATGTCTCTTACAACTTCTTCAGTAATAACTTCTCCAGGGATTATGATTGGAATTCCTGGTGGGTAAATCATAATTGATTCAGCACTGACTTCATCATATGCGTCTTCAAGTTTAATCAAGTGCTTTGGAGCGTGATAAGCATCACGTGGTCTAACGTAGGTTTCTGGAAATTGATATCGGAATTCGATTTTAGGTAGTTTATCTTTAATCTTATTGTATTCACTTGCTAGCTTCTTAAAGGCAAGAACAAGTCTTTCAAGATCTTGTTTTGTCGTTCCGATTGTAAGAACGCAAAGAACCATGTGTGATTCTGCAAGTTCTAGTTGAATGTTATATTTTTTCTTCATGATTTGATAAACGTCAAATCCTGATAACCCTAAATCACTTACCTTAACCATTAGTTTAGTTTCGTCATAGTCAAAGCAACCTTGATTTAATAAATATTCTTTATCAATAACTTTGATACCAGGGATTGTTTTTAGTTTTTCTCTAGCAATCTTGGCTAATTGTAAGATATTGTTAATTCTCGCTTTACCATGAAAGTACATAGTCTTTCTGGCCACATCAAGTGATGCCATTAGCAAAGAACTTGGTGATGTTGATTGCAACATATTTAAAGTAGCGCGTAGTCTTTGATGATCAATTCTTTCACCCTTAGTTAAGATGACAGAACTTTGAGTTAAACTACCAGCGGTTTTATGCATTGAAGTAGCACTGATGTCAGCTCCGGCCTCCATCGCACCTAGAGGGAGACGATGTGAAAAATAAAACTGAGCTCCATGTGCTTCGTCAACCATTACGACGATATTTTTTTCGTGAGCGTAATCAGTAATTTTCTTTAAATCAGACACAACTCCAAAATATGTTGGGTTAATGATAAAGATTGCTTTAGCATCGAGATTTTCATCAATTGCTTTTTTTACCGCTTCAAAACTTACATCATTAGCAATTCCGACATATTCATCAATATTCGGTTTAATAAATACAGGCATCGCACCAGAAAGAATAAGTCCGTTTATTACAGATTTGTGTACATTTCTCGGTAGGATTATTTTATCATTAGCTTTACAAACGCTCATAACCATAGCCAAGATACCAGTGGTCGTACCATTGGTAAGAAAGTATGATTTATCTGCTTGCATAGCTTCTGCCATTAATTTTTGTGCTTCCGCAATAACACCAGTTGGATAGTTTAAATGATCAAGCCCTACAGGAGAATTAGCATCCAATAAATACAGCTTTTTTCCTGCAAATTTTTGCAGGTCATTATCAATTCTTCCTAGTTTATGTCCTGGGACATCAAACGGCGCAACATGGCTATTGCCATATTCTTTTAGTTTGGTGAAAAATGGGGTTTTATTTTGATTAGAATCTCTCATTAAGCATCCCTTTCTTATCAGTGGTTCTTCATGAGACAATAATAACATAAATTAATGAAAAATTAAAGGAATTTTATTCGCTCCTTAACAAGTCTAGTAGTGGTTAAGTAATAGAAAGTTATGTTTTTAAATTATTTTGTTTTAGTGTATTGAATATTAAGTAAAAATAGATTAAATTAAGAGTGAGAGGCGATGAATTTGTCTAGATTAAAAGTATTTCAAGAGAAGATGAAAAAACGGACAAAAATGGAAGTTTTTAAAGGGTTGTTTCAATCATTTACAATGACAGCGATTGTGGTTGTAGCTGCAGTTGTTTTAATTCCAAAAAGTCCTAAAGCTAGCTTTGACGAGGTCAAAGCTTTTTCTCATGAAGTAATTTATTCTTTAAATGTTACTGATAGTGATAATGTAGTTAAAGAAGATGAACTAACTGTGATACTAGAAAGTCAAACAGAAAGGTTTGAAAGTGTTGTTTCTATCGGTAAAAGTTTTGGTAGTTTTACTGGTTTAAAAGAAAATACAAAGTACAATTTGAAAGTAGTTTATAATAAAGGATTCGGCGATGAGGTATTAGCCAAAGAAATTGTCACTACTGATAGTGATTTAATCGCGGCTATAACCAGTGTTAATAAAACATCTGATTCGTTTGATTATCTAAATATTTATGACATCGGTATTAGTTACGGCTTATTAGAAGGTTACAGTGATTTTAGTCTAAAATATGCAAGTATTTATGAAGATTATCCAGACCAAATATTTTATGATGTATTAACTCTTTCAGGCATAGATGAAACTGTTGAAATTGAATTTTATGATAGTGGTGCAACAAAGTATCATCTCGTTCTCGAAGCAGTATTTGATGGTAACACAGTAATAGTTGATGAAGTTTATATTAGTCCACCGTTTAAGTTCAACGCATCAATTTTTATCAGTTATTACAATGATAAAGAAGCAGCTTTTGGTGTTTATTTAGAAGGGGGAATTATTGATGGAATAGAGCTTTATTTAGACGTTTATCGCGGAAGCAACAAAGTTAATGAAATCGAGTATATACCATCAAGTGAAGAATCATATTCAAGTCATGACCATCTAATTGTTAGTGGTTTAAGTCCTGAGACAGAATATAGTTTTATCTTAAGAGCTAATTATGTTAACCCTGATACATTAAGAGAAGAATCATTAGAGTTTGAGCAAATAGTCATAACAACTTTACCAAAACTTGATATTAGTTTTGAAGTGGTTGAGTATGACTCATATTATGAAGTTTTTGTTACTAGTAAAAATTTGGAATTAGATCAAGTAAGTTATGAAATATACTATTACGATGAAGTAAATCAATACTGGTATTACTTAGAAAGTAACTATTATATTCTTTCCAATTTCGATGGTGAGGAATATCAAACGAGCTTTATTGTAAACAAACAAATTTTTGATGAGTATTACGTAGAGATTATGATTGAAAGTAGTTTAGATTATCAAAAAAGTAAGAGTTTAATTAGGATAGAAAGTTAGAGGGATAAGGGTATGAAGTTTAAAGAAATGGGTAAGAAAGAAAAGTTAAATTTAATTATTGTCTTAGCAGTAGTTTTTGTTTTATTGTTAGTTAGTATTTTAGGGCCAATTGTTTTCCCAAATACTATGTTTTCAAGTATAATTGATAACTCCATTGGGAAGTTTTTCAATTTGTTTGACTTTTTTAAAAATAATTATGTTGTTTTGATAGAAACACTAGCAATCATTTTCTTTATGTGGTTAATCAGTAAGGTGTTACTAATAATTGTTAGTGTTTTTAAAGCTAAGTCTTTTAGAGGTACAACAATCGCAAATTTAATCAACTCCACGATTAAATACTTAAGTTTCATTATCGCTATCTTTTTGATTTTAAGTGCTTGGAATGTACCGACACCAACACTCTTAGCAGGTGCTGGGATTATTGGTTTAGCTATTAGCTTTGGTGCTCAAAGTTTGATAGAAGATATTTTCAGTGGTTTGTTTATTATATTTGAAAAACAATATTCAGTAGGAGACATTATTCAAATCGGCGATTTTAGAGGAACGGTCAAAGAGATTAGTTTAAGAGTTACTAAATTTGAAGATATTAACGGCGATATTAAGATTATTAATAATTCGGATATTAGAGGCGCAATTAATACAACTTCTAGTCTTTCTAAAGCAATCTGTGAAATTTCTATTGGTTATGATGAAGATATTGAAAGAGTTGAACTTATTATTAACAAGAATCTTCATGAAATCAGAAACAACATACCTAAGATAGTTGAAGGACCTTATTATGTAGGGGTACAAAACTTAGGAGATTCAAGTGTTGTATTAAGAGTTATTGCTTTAGTTAATGAAAATGACCGATATAATGTAATGAGAAGTTTAAACCGCGAGATGAAGATTTTATTTGATAAGAATAATGTTTCAATTCCATTCCCTCAACTTGTGGTTCATGAAGCAAAAAAAGATGAAGTAAAAGAATAAAGTTATTCTATTAGTTATTTAATAACGCCTTCACTAAAATGTGGAGGCGTTTCTTTATTGTTTTTCTGATTTTTTGCTTAAAAAATTATCGATTTTTATTTGAGTTATGATATTATATTTAAGAGTGGGAGTGATTTGTATGAAAAAGTTAGTAGGAAATCTACTTTATGGGCAATCAGGCGGTCCAACAGCAGTAATTAATTCCAGTGCTTACGGAGTTATCACTGAAGCAAGAAGACAAAATGAATATATTAAAGATATCTATGTCATGAAGCACGGAATTGAAGGTGCTTTAAATGAGAATTTGTTAAAAATTACTGATAAAGATGATGAGAATGTTGAACTGTTGAAACATACACCAGGTTCAGCTTTTGGTTCGGTTAGACATAAGTTGCCTGATTTTAAAGAAGATGATTCAAAGTATGTAAGATTACTGTATATTTTTAGGAAGTATAATATTCGCTATTTCCTTTATAACGGCGGAAACGATTCGATGGATACTTGTTCGAAGATTGCCGAGTATATGGATACAATTGATTATGACGTAAGAATTATTGGGATTCCTAAAACCATTGATAATGATTTACCTTTTACTGATCATACTCCAGGTTTTGGGAGTGCAGCAAAGTTTATAGCTAATACAGTTATGGAAGTTCATTATGATATGTTAGCCTATCCAAAAGGAAAAGTTACGATTATTGAAATTATGGGTCGACATGCTGGTTGGTTAACCGCTTCAAGTGCCTTAGCTAATTTAAGTGGTTTTGGTCCAGACCTTGTATATCTTCCTGAAGTACCTTTTTCAATTGAGAAGTTTAAAAAAGATGTGTTAGAAG
Source organism: Tenericutes bacterium HGW-Tenericutes-5 (assembly GCA_002839125.1). Classification (GTDB taxonomy): domain Bacteria; phylum Bacillota_I; class Bacilli_A; order Izemoplasmatales; family Hujiaoplasmataceae; genus UBA2289. The sequence continues at coordinate 7,681 of PGXI01000029.1, read as the reverse complement.
TTTATGGAAAGAAGAAACAATGTTTAGTAGCCGTGAGTGAAGGGATTATGAATGAAGATGGGGTATTCATTTCATCAAGTTCGGGAATGAAGGATGCCTTCGGTCATTTTCAATTAGGTGGAGTTGCCTCTAAGTTAGCGCAGACAGTTCAAAACGATTTGGGTATTTCATCAAGATCGGTTGAGTTTGGTTCAACTCAAAGAGCTGCGTCACACTTGCAAAGTTTGACTGATGTTAATGAAGCGATTAAGTGTGGTGAAGAAGCTGTTAAAGGTATAATATCCGGTAGAAACAAAGTTATGGTTGTGATGAGAAGAAGTTCAGAAGAACCATATAATATTGAATACGGATTTTATGATTTATTGGCTGTAGCAAACGTTGAGAAAAAGATTCCTGCGAATATGATTAATAAAGATGGAAATGGCGTTACAAAGGCTTTTATTGATTACGCTTTACCTTTAATTCAAGGAGAAAATAAGAGCATTTTTGTTAACGGAGTTCAACAATTTTCAAAATTTAAATAATGCCTTTTATGGGCATTTATCTTGCGGCTGTGGCGGAATGGTAGACGCGCTACTTTGAGGGGGTAGTATCCGTATGGATGTGTGAGTTCAACTCTCATCAGCCGCACCATAATGATATGAAATAGCTTCCAAAAATTGGAGATATGGTTTACTAATTATGCCACTCTGATGAGGGGCTATTTTTTTATTTTTTTTAAAAATGGTAAATATTAAAGAAAAAATTCCATAAAAAATACCTCGGAGTCCGAGGTAATGATTTTATCTTACTGGAGTATGAACTATGTAATCATCGCCATCCATTTCAATAAAAGGAAAGATGTATACGTTATC
>PGXI01000029.1:0-6801 GCA_002839125.1 Tenericutes bacterium HGW-Tenericutes-5 | reverse complement strand
TTTAAGGAATGCTTTGATTTCCTGATTCTTCTCAAGATTGGCTTCACCTGATTTGAAATCATCATATTCTTCTTTATTGAATGATATGATTAGGTCTTCTCCCGCTTTTATCTTTGAGACTTTGATATCGCCTTTACTACTAACGCTTTCAGGAACGGTGGCGTATTCAAGATAAGTTGTTTGTGTTTGTCCCCTTTGCGTGACTGCTAATTCTAGAAAATAACGTTTAGTGTCACTAAAGCCATTTTCCTCTAAAAATGCATTTAATTTGTTTACAGCAATTGTTTTGTCTTGATCGTAGGCCAATGCCAAGTACATTAATTCACGATCTTGAATCTTCATTTTCATATTAAATCCTCCTATCTTTTTTATCGTTTTTTATTATATCATATATTATCAGTTCATGGTCTTTACCAATGAAATTTGTTAAAAAAAACATCATTTATATTGTTAACGTTTTATGGTTTCAAAGCATATACAAATTCGATTTAAAATTTTGTTTTTGATACATTCAAAAAATTTTTTTATACGACTCAATCTTGATTTAGACGTTTACAAGCATGTATATATAACCTGGAATATTTTTACACGATTACCAAATTATATAAGTTTTTTTAAACTTTATAGAGTATAATTAAATTAAAAAATGGTTCAATATTAGTAATGACGATAGGGTTTAATTTATATATTGATACGGAGAATAAAAATATGAAAAAAGCATTTATAAACATTATTATCAACTTTCTGGGAGCGATCATTGTTTTTGCTATTTTTTCATTCCACGAATTTTTAGATTGGATTGTGACAACTAGCAATGATTATCATTATTTTTTATTGCCTTGGTGGGGTTGGGGTTTAATTGGTTTTCTAGCATTTGAAATAGTGTATTTTCTGGTATTATTAAAAAGAAAAAATCGTTTAAACTAGTATTTTATAACAATTTATTAATTCTTAATAATTCTATAGTTTCTATAGTTTTAATTATACGTAACAAGCTAATTTTAAATTAAGTAGCTTCCAACAGGATTTGATAAGTATTTGACAGATTACTACGTTAACTTATCTAACGATAGGAAAAAAAGATGAAAAAAAAAGAAGAATGGAAAAAACTTATTGACAATCAAATAGAAAAAAATTTGTTTGTAAACATATTTTCAGAGAATGTAAATTTAACATTTGATGAACCTTTAGTTGAGTTTATTAAAACTATCAAATTGGATAAAGAAGAGACAGAAAAATTGGTTAAATATTGTGTAGCTAATTTATTGTTATCTTTATACAAATATAATCAATTCATAAACGTTTCTAATCAATCTGCATTAATCCTCGAGGAAATATATGAGAAGTTGATTGAGGATATAAAGAAACAAAGCGTTAAAATAGATCAAATTGAGAGAAAACATTATCAAAAGATTAGAGATTTTTTACTAGAAACAAATCCTTTTTTAATGAATATAAATAAAAATGAGATTAAAACATTTGTCAACGAGCAATACTCTTACAAGTTTCAACTTGATTTATTTAATATAAATATTTGTACTTTGAAAGGACCTATTCTTGATATTGGATGCGGTCAAGAACACAATCTAGTTACTTATTTAAATGAACATAATATAGAAGCTTATGGCATCGATCGCTATGATAGCAGTAAACCATATATTATAAAAGATGACTTTCTCACTTATAAATATAAAGAGAATAGTTGGTCACTGATTATTTCCAATATGGCATTTTCTAATCATTTCAATAAACATTTATTGTTTAAAGATGATAAAATAAACGATTTTTCTGTTGCCTATTTTTCTATTTTGAAGTCTTTAAAAATTGGTGGAAAGTTTGTTTATGCACCAGCAACTTTTGAAGTAGAAAAATTACTTGATGGATTATTTTATGAGGTATCTTATAAAGAGGTTGCCTATAACTTGTTTGTAACTAGTATAAAAAGGCTAAGATAACCGCGAGTTTTATGAAATACAAGAATATTTATAATGAATCTTGTTTTGATAGTTAAAATGGATTTTAACAAAGCTCTTCTTTTGAAGAGTTTTCTTTTTATTATTTGTTTCGTTATGATTATGTCAAAATATAATCTATGATAAAATAAAATTAATGATAAATTAAAAAGTCGAGTGAGGAGGAGCCTATGAATAGAAATATGAATGTAAAATGGCGAACATTTTTATTTGACATTTTAATGTGTTCATTATCTTCATATGGCGGACCAGAAGCACATTATGGTGTTTTTTCTTCATATTTAGTAAAAAAGAAGAAGTATCTAACTGAAGAAGAACTTACGGAAATGATTGGTTTATACGCTATAGTCCCTGGTCCTTCAAGTACGCAAACAATCACGGCAATTGGATATTATGTTGGTGGACCAGTATTAGCTGTACTTACATTTTTAGTCTGGGCTCTTCCAGCAATTCTTACAATGAGTTTAATCGGAGTATTCTTCGCAGTGATTGATGGTAATGATGGCTGGAAACCACTTATTGAATATTTGCCGGCTGTAGCGATAGCTTTTATTGTATATGCTGCGATTTCTTTATCAAGAAAAGTTGTTAAGAATAAAATAGATATTATTCTTTTTATATTAATGCTACTTTTAAGCTTGTTTTTGGTTAAGTATTCGATGTGGGTAGTTCCGGTACTATTATTTTCCGGTGGATTAGGATATGTTTTCTTTTATAAGAAAGATAATTTTCAAGAAAGAACAGAAACTGTTTTTAAACCAAAATGGCTTATTTTAATTTTTGTTATTGGAATTGCTTTATTGAATGAAGGTTTAAGGATTATCTTCAGTAATGATTGGATTATGTTATATAGTTCCTTTTATCGTTATGGTTATTCAGTAATTGGTGGCGGACAAATTGTTATTCCATTGATGATTCAAGATTTGGTTCAATCACAGACTTTAATTAGCTTAAACGATTTTTTATCCGGTTATGCAATTGATCAAGCCATACCAGGTCCTTTATTTAGTTTTGCAGGGTTTGTTTCAGCTAGAAGTTTTGCGAGAACAGGATATTCGCTTTTAGCGGGTTTAGTTGGAGCTTTTAGTATCTTTTTACCAGGTATTCTTCTAGTATTTTTTATTTTCCCTTTATGGCATAAAACAAGAAACATTCCAAATATGAAGTCGTTTTTAAGGGGCGTAGGCGTTACAGCAGCGGCCTTGATTGCGATGACCGCAATCACATCGGTATATTCGCTTGAAATTGATTGGATAAGCTATTTAGTGGTTGGTGTTAGTGTTTTGTTATTGCTGTCAAAAAAAATACCAGCTCCATTGATTGCAATAGGCATTGCTCTTTTAGGCTTTTTAGTTTAATTATATTTAAAGTGATAGTACTAGGTATTGAATTAAGTTAGATTGATTGTTATAATTTATATATGATAATTTAAATTATGAAGATTAGCGGGGAGAAAATCATGGAAAAAGAATTTAAATTGGTTACTTTGGATTTTGATACTTTAGTTTCTGCAATGGCAGAGACAAGAGAAAAAGCCGATGAAATGATTGAAGCTTTTGCTTTGGAAAATGACATTACTGACGGAAGAAGATTCATTTTGGATTTTATAATGATTCAAGGAAAAGTCGAGTATGTCACTTACATTACTTATCTAAGTGTTCCAACTGGGACAAAAGGTTCTAAAGGTTTACAGACTGTTGTTTTAAAGAATAATAAGTTTGTTCACTTTGTCGGCAACAAAGAAGATTATCATAATTATTTAAGAGGACATGAGCATTTAAATTTTGATGAGTTTCTAAAAGAAAACGGTCTAAAAGCTGATATTTCCAAAATTTATGTTTTAACTGAAGTTATTGGTGATGAGTATAACTTTTATATCCCTTACAATTAATATCTGTTAAACATTATGGAAGAAATGATATATCATTGTATACCAGAAACAAAATACTATAAGTTCAATTTTATGGTTTTAGGTATAGTTGGAATAAATTTATTTATGTTTTTAGTCATCGCTTTAACAGCAGCTAAAATTGAAGCTAGTGTTATTTTTTCAACTTCGCTTGTAGTATTTTTATTTTTTGGATTATTAACACTTTATTATTATCTACGTTATCGCTACTATAGCAACCTTGAACCTGCGTATATTCAGATTGTAAAACTTGATAAGGTTATATCTTCTTATTCAGGACTTGTAGCTTTTGAAGTCGAGATGGAAATTGATTCTAAAATTGAAAAAGTTGATACATTAGCTGTTTTTAATTCAGGGATAATCAAGGTTAATCCAATCGATAAATACTCAAATAAAACCGTCAGAGTAGGATATGATAAAAGATTTAAAGTATGTGTTGTAGTAGAAATTATAGAATAAACGAAAAGCCCTTATATAAGGGCTTTTACATTGGTTTTAAGTTTTCTTCTAGGCGTTTGATTATTTTCTCTAGCCGGGATAATCGTGAAGATTCATTCTTAAGATAATAATAACTAGTAGCGTATGTTTTTTGAACTGATGGAGACATTTTTTTAAAGTTTTCATAAGCTAAAGAATATGTTTTTATTAATTGAGCAAAATCTTCAATTGCAGTTTCTTTTAGTTCGAAATCTTTCTTTTCCCATCTTCCATCTTTTTTAGCTTTTTCGATTTCTTTAAACCCAGATGGTTTCATCAGCTTGTTCGCGATTAATTCATTTGCAAGTTTTTTGTTTCTCTCGCTCCAATTGCTTTTATTTCTTCTTTTAGTGAAATATTTTAAATAGAAATCATCATCTAAAGATTTGATTTGACCATCAATCCACCCGTAACATAAAGCAGCTTTTAATGCTTGATCAGGAGTTAGTTTGTCTTTAGATTTTCTTTTATCAAATTTAATCCAAATGCCTTCATCTGATTGATTGTTTATTTCTAGAAATTCGATAAATTCAAACTGATTTTTAAAATGGATAATATTCATCTTACGCCTCACTTAAGATTATCTTAGCAAATTTTAGTTTTCTTATCAAGTAAACTTTAAAGATTTAGCTGATAGGGTTGACATCTTCTTATAATGAATATAAAATTAGATTATGAAATTTTAGGAGATGTGATATTAATGAGAAGTTTAACAGCAAAAAAAGTAGTAGCGATTTATTCGATAGTTTTTGGGGGATTGGGCTTAGTTGGCAGTTTTAGTGATGCAATTGATGTTTGGACATTAGTGATTGAAATATTATTAATTGTTTTAGGTATTCTTTTATTGATTCCCGCTTTGCAAAGAGCAGAGAAGGGGTTGATTATTACCGGATTAGTGTATTACAGTTTATTGGTTCTAGCAGGATTGATTTTCTTCTTTGTAATTCCTTTTATGGGATTCATTATTTGGGGATTAGCAGGTGTACCATTTGCGTTTAGTATCGTTTACTTGGTGAGAAAAGGTAAAGAAGAATTTGGTATGTGGGATGATTATGGTAATCCTAATTTTCCTAAAGAGGAAAGTCAATTGGTTAAGGATGCTAGTTTCGTGGAAAATCAACTTAAAGTATTAGCTAAAATGGTTGAAGACGGTCTTATCACTGAAGCTGATTATGAAAAGAAAAAGAATCTTTTATTAGAGATTGAATAGATTTAATTTTTAGGCACTATAACTTAGAAAAAAGTTATGGTGCTTTTTTTATTTTGTTGGATTGTTTTTCTTCTTAAAAATTCTTTAATATGATAAAATTATAGAGGTTAGATTAGGGGTGATTAATAATGAGTGAAAACCAACCTAAGGATAAGAAAGAAATCTTAGTTTTAAACATCTTTTCAAAAGTTTTTTTAGTTTTAGGTTTTATTGCTTTTTTCATGAGTTTAATCTTGGACAACTCTTATCCGGATAAGAATTGGATTAGTTATGGAGTTATCGTCTTTCTGGTTTTTCTTGGTGGTTATTTGTTTTTAAAAGGAATAATTAAAAGAGATTCAGAAAAGTATGGGTTTAAGAATAAGAAAGACTTATATGAGTCAATTGAACTAAAAGAAGTTGAATATAATTCAATAGATGAATTAAAAGAATCTTTATTAAAAAGTAATTATGAATTATTGAGCAATGGTTATTACTTTAAAAAGGTTGCTTCTCAAGGAGTATGTTATTACAGTAAGTTTTTAAGTGATAAAGATATTGAGAGCAGTTTAGATAAAGAAGCTATTAAGTTAAGAAGATTTTATAATAATGGCTGTAATAATATTAGTGCCGTGCTAATTTATGAGTTTGATAATATAACTGAAAATGAGAAAAATATCGTAAAGAAAATATCTAAAGAATATTTAGTTAAAGAAGAATTGAATACAGCTAAATTCTTTACGTCGATAATAGTAGTTTTATTAGATAAGAGTAAGGGATATTATTTTGATATTCCTGATAGTTTTAATACGAAAGTTTATACTTATGGATGTCTAAATGTTAGAAAGGTATTCAATAGTAAGAAAAAATAGAGGCTTTTATGCGTAGTTTAATTGGTAGTAGAGTATTTTATAAAAGATTATTTCAGGTTTCGCTGCCGATTGTTCTTCAGCAGCTTTTGACCTCTTCTTTACAGTTGATAGACAACTTGATGGTTGGTAGTTTGGGAGAATTATCAATCAATTCAGTTTCGGTTGTTAATCAACTGTATTTTGTGATTATTCTTATTACTTTCGGGGCTCTAGGGGGAGCGGGAATATTTACTGCTCAGTATTTTGGTAGCGGTGAAGTTGAGAAGTTAAAAGAGACTTTTAGGTTCAAATTGATAGTAGCTTTGATGCTGGTTATTTTGAGCGTATTTGTCTTCAGTGTTTTTGGCCCATTTTTAATTGGTTTGTTTACTGAAAATGAAG
>PGXI01000141.1 GCA_002839125.1 Tenericutes bacterium HGW-Tenericutes-5 | reverse complement strand
ACCACAAGAAGTTGTGGTTGAAGACGGGAAAATCAAAGGACTTAAAGTATGGAAATGTACTAGAGTCTTTGATGAAGAAGGTCGCTTTAATCCAAGCTTTGACCAATCTCAAGAAGAAATTTTTGAAGCTGAACAAGTATTCTTCTCTGTCGGTCAAGCACCAGATTATTCATACATCCCAGAATCCTTGAAAGATAAAGTCAAGATTGAACGTGGCAAAATCAAAGCTGATGAAGCTGGTAAGGTTGAAGGTTTAGATTGGCTTTATGTCGGAGGCGACATCTTTAGAGGTCCCGATATCATTACAGCTGTATCGGATGGACATAGAGCTGCCGTAGCAATCGATGATTACTTATATAACAAGGCTAAAAAGAAAGAACAAAGTGAATACTATAAAGAAGTTCGTGAAGCAATCAGGTTTAATAATCCTGAACCTGCTCTTAAACCAAAACGAAAACGAACTTTAATTTAATGAATTATAAAAGGGCTTTTAAATTAAAGCCCTTTTACTTTTTTATTGGTTAATTCTTGATTACATAAAGTTCATAAGGCCCGGTTTCGGTTTCATCATAACCGCTAACTTCAATAGTATAGGTTCCCGGTTCTAGCGTGTAATTGATGTAGAAGTTATAGTCGATATCACCGTCATCGTTTTGTACAATGATATTTTCATTTGAATCTCTTAAAATACCATATGTATCAATCTCACTTACCGTATAGAAGGTGACATTTACGGTTTCTGTGATTGTGAAGGTGTAGGAATGATAGCCGTCAGGCTCAAGAAATTCTGATCTTTCGAGTAAGATAGCAGGAAAACTTTGCCACTTCGAATAAAGGATAGTTGGTCCATCAGGATTGATTAAAAAATCAAACTGTTGAGTTAACTTTAAATCGATAAACCAACCGATAAAGGTATTGCCGGTTCTGTCTGGAAGATAGAGATTGTAGTTATCTCCTTCATTATATGTAAAGGTTAAAATCTCAGGAATCCAAAATTTAGGATTTTGAGGAGTTGCTTTATCGAAATAATTGCCAATTCCTAACTGACCTAAGTAATTATCTCCCCATAGATAAAGTTTGCCTGATTCATCTAAGATGCTTGTAAAACCATTGCCTAATGATACTGCCAAAATCTGATTTTCATTACTAAATTCAAAGAGACTACTAATATCAATAGGAGTAGAACTATCAAGATAAGATTCGTCACCTAGTTGTCCAGTTTCATTCAAACCCCAAGTAAATATTCTTTGATTATTTGTTACAGCACTAGAGAATGTGACACCCATAAATAAATCAGTAATCGTTTCTCCTATATCTAAATTAAATTGATTAGTAATATTTACAGGTATACCTTGATTTGTTTCTGTTCCGTCACCTAACTGGCCATAGGAATTATGACCAAAGGTAAACACATTACCTAAGTTTGTCACCGCACCGCTATGATTATTACCACCAACTATCTTTATAATTTCTTCATCTATACCTAAAGAAAAATTATCAGTAATATCTAAAGGTGTAGT
>PGXI01000028.1 GCA_002839125.1 Tenericutes bacterium HGW-Tenericutes-5 | reverse complement strand
ACCCGTACAAACAGTTTTGGAGACTGTCGTGCTACCGTTGACACCACACCCCTAAAGAGTCATATAATATTATGATATATTATTAACGATTAGTCAAGAAATATCTTTATTGGGATAATTTTTTTTGTTGAGAAGACTTGATGATTTTTCTTCTAGTAAACTCTTCTCTTTCCTTTTCTTCTAAAGTATCACTAATAAATTTAATCTTAATCTTATAATCAGGAATTACTATGTTCTTTAATGCGTTAGCTCTTTTTCTAGTCTTTCGAATCGCATCAGCGAGACGATACAGGCTATTATCAACTTCAGCCAAAATCAAAGTAAGATCTCGAACTTTTAGAAAACTTTTGTAAGCATAGTCAAATTTGGTATTAGTACTTGAAATACCATACCTAATTTTAACATCCTCTTCTTCATATAATACTTTTGGGATTTCAACACCCATAACAGAACGGTAAGTTATGTCAAGGTTGTTGTCGATTGGTATCGCCTTAGCGATATCATTGATAACCCCTAAAGTTATGTTAGCTTCTTGAAGCGTAAAATAAGCACGTTGATAGATATAAGCTATTTCAGTTCTTAAACTTCTTACTCTTTCAACTTGTTTCATCATTTCACGAATAAGAATATTACGTTTTCTATCCATCAATTCATAGCCTAATTCTGCTAATTTAACGGTCTTTTTTAAAGCTAACAAATTCCCCTTAGTAGGGAAAATCTGTTTTTGAGACATTTTAAATCTCCTCTTTATTTAGCTCTTTAATAAAACTTTTCTTATCTAATTCAAAAGCTCCTACAGCTGCATCATGATTATAATGTTCTTCTAGGATTAATTCGTCTGTTCGGTCTAATTCTTCTCTTGGGAATATTGATAATAACTTCCAACCCAAATCCAATGTATCTTTGATTTCGCGATTAACATATCCTTGAGAGATAAAATGTTTTTCAAACTGTTTCCCAAATTGAATGTAACTTTTATCCGCTGGACTTAATTCGTCTTCACCAATTACTGAAGCTAAACTTCTAGCATCCATAACTCTTGCATAAGAAGCAAAAATTTGATTCATTAACGCTTGATGGTCATCTCTAGTATATCCTGCACCAATACCGTCTTTCATTAATCTTGATAATGAAGGTAACACCCCAATCGGTGGATAAATACCTTGTTGGTGAAGATCTCTATCTAAAACTATTTGACCTTCAGTAATATAACCTGTTAAGTCAGGAATCGGATGCGTTATATCATCATTTGGCATTGTTAAGATCGGGATTTGTGTAACTGATCCTTTAGCGGTTTTAATTATACCTGCTCTTTCGAACAATGAAGCTAAATCAGAATATAAGTAACCTGGATAACCTTTTCTACCCGGAATCTCACCCTTACTAGAAGAGAATTCTCTTAACGCTTCACAATAAGCAGTAATATCAGTCATTACCACTAGAATATGCATATCATGTTTATAAGCTAGATACTCTGCCGTTGTAAGAGCACATCTCGGTGTTAATAATCTTTCGATAATTGGATCATTTGAAAGGTTTAAGAACATAACAACATTATCCAATACTCCAGCCTCTTCAAATGATCTTCTGAAGTAGTTAGCTACATCGTTGGTGACTCCCATTGCTGCAAACACAATAGCGAATTTTTCGTTCTTTTCTCCTGATAATTTAGCTTGTTTAACAATTTGAACTGCCAAATCATTATGAGGCATACCAGACCCAGAAAAAATCGGTAATTTTTGACCGCGAATCAATGTAGTAAGTCCATCAATACTTGAAATTCCGGTATTGATGTAATTTTTTGGATATAAACGCGATACTGGATTTAAAGGCTCACCATTAATGTCTTTATACTCATCGACATAAACTGGACCTAAATTATCAATCGGATTACCAATACCGTTAAAAACTCTTCCCAAAACATTCTTTGATAATCCCATTTCCATAGGCTTACCTTTAAACTTAATAACCGTATTAGTTAATGATAAGTCTCTTGTACCTTCAAAAACTAGTATAGCAACTAAATCGCCGTTTATTTCAACGACTCTTCCGTGTCTAACTGTACCGTTATCCAATCTAATTTCAACTACTTCTTCAAATCCGATACCCTTAACGTTATCTAAAAAGATTAACGGGCCGTTTATTTCTTTTAATCCTATATATTGAAGATTCATATTCGGCCTCCTTACTTGATAGCACTGAATGCTTCATCTATCATCTTGTAATAATCTTCGAATAAGTCCAAATTGTCATTTGGAACTTCATATTTTACTTTAATTACTTTTTCAAACATATTTGTTCTCAACAATAAACTGAAAGCTTTTCCTTCTTTCAAAACTTGTTGAGATACTCTTTCCAAATAAAGTATTAGTTTCATCATTTTTAATTGCTTTTCTAACGGAACAAAAGTATCGTCTTTATGGAAAGCATTTTGTTGAAGATATCCTACTCTAATTACTCTAGCAATCTCAAGAACTAATTTTTGATCATCAGGTAAAACATCTTTACCAATAAGTTTAACAATTTCCATAAGTTTGTTTTCTTCAGCTAAAATAGTAATAAACTTTTGTCTTGCTTCCAAAAATTCGGTACTTATATTTTTGTTGTACCATTTGCTCAAATCATTAATATATTCAGAGTAACTTAAATTCCAGTTAATTGCTGCATAATGTCTAGCGTAAGCCAATTCTTTATCTAAAGCCCAGAACGCTCTAACAAATCGCTTTGTATTTTGTGTAACTGGTTCAGAGAAGTCTGCACCTTGTGGTGAAATTGCTCCAACGATTGAAACAGATCCAGATCTTTCACTTAAAGTATCTACATAACCAGCTCTTTCATAGAACTGTGAAATTCTACTAGGTAAGTAAGCAGGGAATCCTTCTTCAGCAGGCATCTCTTCTAAACGACCACTGATTTCTCTTAAGGCTTCTGCCCATCTTGAAGTAGAGTCAGCCATTAATGCAACATGGTATCCCATGTCTCGGTAATACTCAGCTATAGTAACGCCTGTATAAATACTTGCTTCTCTAGCGGCAACTGGCATATTTGAAGTATTAGCAATTAAAACTGTTCTTTCAATTAATGGTTTATTACTCTTAGGGTCTATTAACTCTGAAAACTCATCGAGAGTTTGAGTCATTTCATTACCTCTTTCACCGCAACCGATATAAACGATAATGTCTGCATCACACCATTTTGCAAATTGATGTTGCATCATTGTTTTTCCGGTTCCAAATCCTCCCGGTACAGCTGCACTTCCACCTTTTGCAATTGGAAATAAGGTATCAATGACTCTTTGACCACTGACCAATGGAATTGTTAGAGGCAATCTCTTACTAATTGGTCTTGGTTCTTTGATTGGCCATTTTTGAACCATTGTTAAGTCATGAAGTTGATTATTGCTATCCTTAACTTGAATAAGGATATCTTCCATCTTATATGCCCCGTTTGGTTTAACAGTAACGATTTCTCCTGAGACATTTTTCGGAACTAATAGTCTATGCTCAATTAATGAAGTTTCTTGAATAACTGCAAATATTTGGCCAAAACGGATATGTTCTCCAACCGAAACTTTAAAAGTGACATCCCATTGTTTTTCCATATCTAAACAAGGAATATTTGTTCCCGGTTTTATATAGGCTCCACTATTTTCGAAGATAGTGTGCAATGGCCTTTGAATTCCATCAAAGATATTTCCTAAAAGTCCCGGCCCAAGAACAGCAGATATCGCTTCACCTGAACTATATACTTTTTCTCCTCTTTGCAAACCAGTTGTCGACTCATAAACTTGGATTACTGTAAAGTTATCGCTGATAGAAATAACTTCGCCTAAAAGTTTTTGTTTTCCAACAAAAACCTTTTCCATTATTTTAAAGCCTTTAGCATTTTTTACTTTTATAACCGGCCCATTAATTGAGTAAACTTCATTCATAAAAACACCTCAAATCCTTATTTAGCTGCTAAATCAGAATGTTCATAGAACCAAAGTTGTTTTTCTTTCAACTTAGCATCTATTGTCTCATCAAGCATAAATCCCATGTCAAAACAAACTGCGGAGAAACCACCAATCTCAATTTCATTAATTTCCTTGATTGTAAAATCCCCATTGAAGTTCTTTTTAATGCCTTCAATAGCTACTTTATCATCTGCTTTGACTCTAAACTCTACCTTTTTAGAACTAAACTTCTCACTAATCACATCAACTTTATTTTTGATGTACTTCTTATATTCATCTGTTTTAACATAATCGTTAAGCTTTATTCTAGCTTCTGATACTATCGAATCTAAAAGTTCTTTTCTTTTTGTCATTAAAACTCTTGTGTATTCATTTCTTACTTTACTTAAATTAGCACTAAAATCAGCATTAAGATCATTCAAATCCAATTCTAAACCACGAAAGACTCGAGAATGTAATTCAGCCTCGATTCTTGCGATATTTTTAGATTTGTTTTCTTCAATTTCATTTTTTAGTTTTTCAATTTTTTGGTCAGCATTAGAAATGATATCTTTTGAAAACAAACGATATGCATCTTCATTATTATTAAAGTACGGCATATTTCACCTCACAATTTTACGCCGATGGCTTCACTCACGTATTCGTCGATACTCATACCGATTTTCGAGTCGCCGTGGCGATCTGGAATTTCTACAATAAGCGGTTTTGTCCGCTTAAGTTTCAACTCCGATATTACTTCAGGACAAAGTTCAATCAACTTGGTTGTTATCAACAAAATCCCAACCGTATCATCATGCAAAACCCTTTCAACTTCCATCAACAATTTACTTCGTTCATGCAGAACAACGCCTTCTATTCCTACAAGGCGCATTCCCATTAAAGTATCAATATTGTCAGTAATCAAGAAGAATTTCATTTAAATCCCTTCTTATTATAATTTGTTGATAATCAAAATTGATATTAACAAACCATAGATGGCAACACCTTCACCCAAAGCAACGAAAATCAATGATTTACCAAAGTTCTTTTCGTTTTCAGAAAATGCACCAATCGCTGCTGGAGCCGCTGCTGCAACCGCAATACCAGCACCTAAAGCTGACATACCAGTTGTTAAAGCTGCACCAATGAATCCTAGACCTTGAGCAATTGATCCAGCAAAACCAGTAACAACAGCTTCGTCGCCTTCGGCTGCAAATACTGCTAAACTGCTAGATTGCCAAATGAAAACAAATAAAACTAGTGCAAAGAATAAAGATATATGAGTATATAGTCTAACCTTTGCTGATTTTTTTGAAGTTTTGCCCATAAAAGCTTTGATTAAAGGTAGTGTAATTAATATTACTAACACCAATGGCAGAATAATTTCTAATTTACTTAACATAATAATTTCCTCCTAATTAACATTATATTTGAAAGGAATTCCATTTCCTTCAAAGTACCTTGAAAACATTTCATAAAACTCTAATCTTAGAACCTGAATACCAACAATCAAACCTTCAAGTCCCATAACAAATAAATTACCTAAAACAAAAGTAAGTGTAATTCCAACGACACCAGTCATCATTTCCATAAGAGTAAAGACAACTAACATCATGCCGGCATGAGATAAAACGAATCCACCAACACGCAAGAAAGACATTGTATTAGTAATATAAGATAATACTACTTCAAAAGCTTCGAAGAATGCTTCTGTGATAAAACCGCCAACTCCATCCGGGAACATTTTATGTCCATGCATTAATCTTTCAAGTGGCTCTTTAAACATTATCACTAAAATCGGCAAGATCGCAAACGGAACTATAAATAACGGTTGTAGTAAACTATATCCACTAGTAAACATCAAAGCTATAGTTACTAAAATGAAACCGTAGAAAGTAAAACCAGCTACACCATTATGCGAGAAGAAAGCCTCAGCATAATGCTTTCGTTTTAGCGAAGTAATGATGTTTAGAGTCATTGCTGTAATTATAAATATCGAACCCAAACCAACCGTGGCTATCAGTAATGTCATTGTAAAGTTTGAATCCATAACATGGATTGGTTTATCAACTAAACCAAAAACATTTTGGAACACAGGGATCAATATTTCTTCATTTCCAAATACCGAACCATATAAGAATCCGAAAAATGCCGAAGCCAAACCGATTCTCATTCCAATCTCACCAAGTCTCATTTTCTTAAACTTGAAGAGTAAGAAACTTAAGACAATCAACAACAATCCTTGACCTAAATCCCCAAACATTATTCCGAATAGAAGACTATAAGTTATTGCTACTATAGGAGTAGGATCCATATCTTGATAACTTGGTACTCCATACATTTCCACAAACATTCCAAAAGGCCTTGTAAACCAATTGTTCTTTAATTTTGTCGGTGGAGTCAAACGTTTATCATAATCTGGTGGTCTAGTTTCAATTTCAACTTGAGGCATATCTTTAAAAGTATCTTCAAGTTTTTTAACATTATCTAATTCCACAAAACCATTAATATTGATTTTATTTCCTAATCCTACAACATATTTCTTTGCTTCATATAATTTAGCCAAGAATAGTAATTCGTTTTTAACTTCAACTAATCTATCCATAGCGCCTTCAATTATTTTTTGAATGTCTTCTTCAATCTCTTTTAATGACTCTTCAGCAACCTCAATTTCCATTTTTAATGTTGTTTGAGCACTGACTGGTGTTCCATGAACGAAATCAGGAATATGAACTCTATCAAAGAATAATGATGAGAAAATATTGTCTACTTCTCTTTCGCCGTCATTAGTGGTTAGATATAAACACCATGCATATCCTCTATCAACGTGAAATGTTTGGAATACAAAAGGCTTTGCACTGTAGAAATTCAGTTTTTCAATACTATCTAAAGGGATTCTCCCAACTCTAACATTGATATAATCACAAGAAAACAAGTCATCTAAAGATATATTTAAGTTTTCGATATTATTAACTTGAGTTAATGCATCCTTATATTTCTTAATTAACTCTAAAGTATCTTTTTTGTGATTAGTTAATTGATTGATTTCTTCATGAGTATTATGAATATATTCCCTCATGTTTTCTAATGAATAATCTAAAGAACAAACTTCTTTTTCGGGAATTTTGATATTGTATTGTTTTTCGATATCAATTATTTCTTTCAATATTATGTTACAAGGATTATCAGTAGAATATGATTGTAACCCATGTACTTTATCAACTATTTCACTAGCTGGAACTAGATGAATAAAATCAATTTCAACTAATCTAGCTAAAATTGGATCTATATTTTTTGTATTTGATGCAATATTAAATAATTTTAGTTTAGCAATAGCCATCTAATTCACCTCAATATATTAACATTTTTCGAATGTCGTCTTTTTTAATATCATATCTAATTCCTTCAATAATATTAAAAATATTCTTTTGTTCTATTTCATTTAAAAAGATAAATACTGTATAAACAATCGCTGGAACTGTAGAGAAATACATATATCTTTTAGCCAAATTATACTTTATCTTTTCCGCTTGATATTCAATATAAACATAGTCATCCTCATCTATATATGAAGCATATACAGATTGTGAAATACTAAACAAAACTTCATTTGGGTCTTCAAGTTTAATTAACTCTTCTAAATCAGCGGGTTTCATTCTGATGTTTTCCATAATCAAAGCTTTTTTTATTTCCTCTTCGGTCGCGTCATAAAACTTTTTCAAACGGTAGATTTTAATTATATTATCAATCTCTACTTTGGTTTGATATATATCCATCAAGTTTTTTTTGACTTTGCCAGTGAAGTAAGTATTTATTCTTTCAATAATTAAATTGTGATATTGTAAAAACAAAGCTTGTTCAATATCTGTATATCTTATATCAATAGGATCTTCTGCGTAAAACGGTCTAATAACGTCTTCATATCTAGTTCCTTTTAGACTGAATAATAAATCACGAAAAGTCAGAGACTTAGTAACCTCTTCAATATCAAAACTTGCATGTTTTCTAAAGAAAAGAGGTAAATCTCTGATTGAACTTTCTATATTGCCGGAAATAATCGACCTTAAACTAGATAGAACAATTTCTATCTCGCGTTTAACCATATCTATTTCATAGAATTTGCGATCTTTAGTGCTGACAAAGTTTACTATCTTTGCGACATTAAAAAAATAACTTTGCTTGATAAGGTCTTCCAATTGACCACGATGCATCGAGTAATCCATTACCTTATCTAGGGTATTACTATACTTATCAGCTTTTTTTAGATATGCGACTATTTCAGGAATGCTATTAAATTTCAATAATTCTTCATAATCTGCTGGAAAAAGTCTTTTACTATACATTGACTTAGCTTTTGAGATTATTGAATTCCCTGCAAAATTAGGCATTATAGCTCCTTATAATACATTATTCAATACAGTATTGATATAATGTTTTAATCCATTCGTCTTTATTATTTTTATAATCTTTTTCCAAGTCTTTGATGTTTTTCTCAAAGTCTGCTTTAGCCGTAATTTGTGCTTCAGCTATGATTTTATCTACTTCTATTTTACGAGCTTCATATATTTTTTTTGCTTCAACTTGATACTCAGCTTCGATTCTTTTTCTTTCTTCACGTAAAAAAGAACCTAACTTAGCCTTTTCGTCCTCAAGTTTTTTAAGCTCTTGTCTTTTTAACTTATCAAGTTCTACTAATTCTCTAATTAAATTTTCCAAATAAACACACCTTCTTATTATCCATAAGTCTATTTTATTATATCATTTTAAATTTATATTCCAAGTAAAATTTATATTTGATAAATTAAAGAAGCTCAAGCGAGCTTCCTATTTTGAAACAATCTTTTCAATCTCGTATTTTGTTCCTTCCAAAGCTTCAAGGATTACTCTTTTAGATACATATCCATCATATGAAACAGCGCAATCATCAACTGACACTTTCACATTTGAGATGCCGTATATATTATTAAAAATTCCTTCAAGCTCTTTAGCACATCCTTTGCAGCAAATGCCTTTGATATAAGCTATTTTCATACAATCACATCTCCTTATATAGTAATTATATTACTATTGAGTAGTGATGTCAATTAAGTAACCCCTTGAAATAAAAAAATCAGCCTAAGCTGATAATAGTGGTGGAGGGGGACGGTTTCGAACCGCCGAACCCGATGGGAGCAGATTTACAGTCTGCCGCGTTTAGCCACTTCGCTACCCCTCCGTAATATTTTTCGCTATTACATTATAACAAAACAATATTTAAATTGCAACTATATTTTTCGGTAATATTTGCATCCAATAATATTTGCTATAAATATTACTCAATCAATTATAAAACACATAATATTGTGATATAATCAAATCAGTTAAAATAGAGGAGATATAAATATGATTATTGCATTGATTGCACATGATAAAATGAAACCAGAAATGCTTGATTTCGCAAAAAAATATCGCGAAACTCTTAAAAAACATACTCTAGTAGCCACCGGCACTACTGGACATAAAATTATTGAGGCAACCGGATTAAATATTACCTGTTTTAGATCTGGCCCATTAGGCGGAGATCAAGAAATTGGTGCAGCTGTTGCCAACGGTAAAATCGATTTAATCTTTTTCTTTCGCGATCCACTTACAGCCCAACCACACGAACCTGATGTGTCTGCACTTCTAAGACTATCTGATGTATATAAAATACCATTAGCGACAAATATTTCAACAGCCGAATTAATGGTTCATTCTTTACATTAAAAGCTCTCTTAATTAGAGAGCTTTTTACTTAATAATATTAAAGGAATCATCATCTCATCTTTTAAAAGTCCGGCATGAGTAGCCTTATGAACATGTCCCGCGTTTTGCAATCTAAAACTATACTTGTCAATCGCTATTGCGAAGAAGTCTCCTAAAAAGCCTTGTGTTCTCGGGCTTTTTTTACCTTTACCAAATATTCCTGTTTCAATAAGTTCATTGCTTTTATACAAAACAAACTTATCTTTGAAGTGTTTGTTGAAGATATCTTCAAATTTATCTTTCTTGTCTTCTTTGACATAAAAAGCTGTTGCTCTAGCTTCAATTGACGGTTGATTTTTTAGCAAAGAAGTAAGGTCAGTGTACTCCCAAAGGTTAATTCCTTCGATATCTATTTGACCATGATCAGCAGTTACAATCACTATAGTATCATCAGGTAAATTATCATTCAATTTAATAAAAGCTTGATTGATTTCGTCAAGATGATTTTTTACAATATCTGAAGTTGTACCGTATTCATGTAAATAAGTGTCAAGTTTATCCCAATAAGCATAAATAAAGTTCCTTCTACCATTTTGAATGGTTTTCAAAACTGTTTCAACTTGATTTAAGATGGTTTTGTGTTCTTTAACTCTAAATTCAGGAAAAATCTCATGGGTTAGTATATTAGGATTTTGTTTTTCAATTCGCTCATAAATTTTTGTTATTTTCGCAAACTTTTCAGCTACATTATAATTGAACTTGTAATCTTCATTGTAATAATCTTGATTAAGAAAAAAGATTACATTTTTATCCTCTTCTTTAACATATTGTTGCCACCCAATCCAAGCTGTATGAGCTGGAGGCAATCCAGTAATCGCTGTAGTTGTAGCAGCTACTGTCGTTGAAGGAAAAACAGTTGTTAAATCATCGGTATTTTTATTAAGTAAAAATTTTGATTCTTTGGGATGTTTTTTTAGTATTGCTGATCCCATTGCATCTACTAAATAGAAAACAACATTTTTATACTTTCCCTCTTCAAGAATTTTATCAATCTGTGATAATGAACTATATTCTATTTTAACCCCGTAATATTTTAAAATAGAATTGGTTAAATTAAGCAATGAATGACTGTAATCAGGAAACACAATATTTGACATATTAGACCGCCCTTCTTGTTTTAGGTAAAAATTTAACTTTACTATATAAGAAAGCTCCAACTAAAGCTGCTAACAGATTACTAATTAACATCGCATACCAAATTCCCATTGGACCTAAATCTGTATATTTATTGGCTAATAGAATTAAAGGTAATCTTAGAACCCATAATCTAGTAATGGCCAATATAAATGACTTCTTAGTTTCACCGCTTCCTTGAAATGCAGATAAATACACTTGAAATAATGCCATCAAAGGAAGACCGATACCAATCCAAAAAACGTATGTTTTAGCGTGTTCAATAGTTAGAATGTCTTCACTAAATAAATTCACGATAATGCCACTGAATGGTAATAAGAATGAGATTCCAATAACCATCATCAGTACCGACATTATTATTCCTTGACGAACCGATTTTTTTGCTCTTGGAACATTCTCTGCACCTACATTTTGAGCTATATAAATCGCCACAATTGAAGAAACTGCTGAAACCGGAAACATGACTAACGAACTGATTCTATTACCAATAAAGAATGCTGCCGAAACATCTGTACCATATGCGTAAATTAAGGAGTTTAATATTACAAATCCAACTGCTTGTATCGATTGACCAGCTGATGCTGGTATACCGATATCAAATATATCTTTTACTATAGTTTTATTTAAGTGTTTGATATTAAAATTGACAGTTAAACTCTTCTTAGATCTTAATAAAAAGAAGATAACTGCTGGTGTTATTGCAACATGAGCTAAAACAGTAGACAGAGCAGCTCCAGTTACACCCATATTAAATGTTAAAACCAATAAAGGAGTAAGGATAATATTTAAAATAATACCGATTGCATTAATTATAACTGGCGTTACCGTATCCCCTGTAGCTCTTCTCACTGCTTCGAATGCAAAAATCAAGAAAAGTATTGGTAGTTCAAAACTTCTAATCCGTAAATATGTAATAGCAAAAGTTAAATCCGATCCTTCAGCCCCCATTAGTCTAAGTATATAAGGTGCTAATGAAAAAGCGGCTATTGTAAATAAAACCCCTAAAAACAAAGCAATAAAAACTGTATTGTTAGAATATTTTTTAGCCGTTTCATAGTCGCCTTTACCAACATACTGACCAATTAACGCATTCCCAGCAACACTCAAACCCATCCCAAAAGATATGAATATAAAGAATATTGGCCATGTTAAAGCTACCGCACTTTGCATTGATGTAGCTAATGATGTTCCAGCGTCAGTAGTACCTTCTACCATTCCCAAGAAAATACCGTCAACTATATCATGCAAGGTTTTCAATATATTTACCAAAAATACTGGAAAGCTTAAATAAATAATGCCTTTCCAGATTGGATCTTTGTATAAAATTAATTCGGTCTTCTTGTCTAAACCTGTATTCATAATTTCCCCTAAAAAAGAATTGTGGCGTACTGTAAATCAGTACGCCACTTGTAATGCATATTGCATTTTTAGTTTGAGTGGTGCCGAAAGCAGGAATTGAACCCGCAACCTACTGATTACAAGTCAGTTGCTCTACCAGATTGAGCTATTTCGGCATGGTGGAGATTGACGGGCTCGAACCGCCGACCCTCTGCTTGTAAGGCAGATGCTCTCCCAGCTGAGCTAAACCTCCATTTGTCACTCGCATAAAGATTTTACTATTTATTAGTTTTATTGTCAAGAAAAAAAATTCAATTTTTTTTAAATTTTTAGAATATTATTATCAAGTAAAATATTAATTCCAAGATTGCCTATTTTCTTCAAAAAGACTGAAACAATCAACAAGTCGGCACTGCCTCCAAAACTAAGATTATTTCTTATGCAAAAATCATTTAAAATTTTGATTTGCTCAGTAGAATTTAAATCTAATTCACTAAACTTATTTTTAACACTATTATAAAAATTGATGTCTTTTGCTCTCTTTAATAAAGTTGTATCCTCAATATGTATTATATAGTATACCAGTAATTCTAATAATGTTTTTGCATTAAAATTTCCCAATAACTTTATTCCGTTTTGAACGTTTCTAAAACCGCTAAGAGCCTCTCCTCTTGCACCAAATATTCCAAACTCATTATAAGCCTTGTCACCAAAACTCGAACTGTCAAAATTATAATCTTCTAATAAATCTTGAGCTACTTTTTTTGAGATTTTAAAAATATCATCACTAGAAAATCTTGATATTTTAAATGCATATGCAGAAATAACTATTCCTAAATTAAATATTAAGCCCTTGTAACAATTGATACCACTAGTAGATCTAAACATATCTGTTTCAGCGCTTTTTCCAATATTTCTTAAACTTTCCATCAAACTCTTATCATATTTTCTTTCTAAACTTTCAAAAAATATTTCTATAATTTTAGGCTTAATAGCATTCTTTGCTCTTATCATTAAATCATAGTTCATATCAGGGTGACTACCACTTGAATTAGGAGTCACTAAACCAAATTTCGGATCTAAATTTAATTCTGCAAGGATACTCTCTTCAATAATTTTATCTAGATTATAATAATAAAAATCTTTCGTTTTT